>NZ_JBGKDP010000073.1:0-11168 GCF_042954245.1 Parasynechococcus sp. | reverse complement strand
ATCTCGCGGGTAATAGCGCAGCAGGTCGCGCACCAGCAGTAAGCCGATCGAGGCCAGCCGAGCAGCGAATTTCGGCCCCACACCACGGATCTGGGTGATGGGACTGTCGAGCTGCAGCGGTGAAGTAGTCCGTTGCTGGGGAGACGCCTGAACCTTCAGGCGTGGCGGGGCCATGGGGGCCGAGGGTTCCAAGCGATGGCGCAGCTCATGCAGCCACTGACGCGCATCGGTGACCAAGCGACGGCGAGCCGGATCAGCCAATTCTGGATACTCAACGAAACCTTCGCTGAGCTTGGTCATCCGCTCGGTGACCCCCTGGGGAAAGGGAACGGCGGGGGGGGCTGCGAGTTGCTGTTGCAGAAAGGCGTGAAAGCGCTGCTGGCGACCCTGCAAATTCTGAAAACCCCGGTCCGCCTCCAACCCCAATGAGCGCTGAATGGGGAGCATCCAAGCCAGCAGCAGCGACAGCTGCTCGCCGGTCAGTCCCCGCTCAGCTGCTGCGTTGAATCGGATGGGGTCTGCCAATGGGTCCGGGCCTCACGATCCAGGGAGCGACGCTGCCAATGACGCTGCTGCCGCACCATTGTGAGCAGAGCATCGTGGTGAGCGCGCAATCGTTTGCGGTACTGACGCAGTCGTGGGCTGTCGAACTCCAGATCGTTGCTGCGCAGGAGCACACAGAGCACATCCATACCCTGATCGAGATCGTCGACAGCCAGAGGAAGCCGCAGGCGAAGCACGTTCGTGGCCGTTGGCTGTGTTTCGACCTGTCCCTTCAAGACAGCATCCAGAAGGCTGATGGGCAGAAGCGTCTGGGCCAGCCCTGACCGCAGCATCTGCACATTCACTGCATGGGACAAATTGCGCAAGCGTCGCTCAAGCGCCTGATCCATGGCATGGATCCAGTGCAACAGGGCATCTGGCTCACTGGGAAGGAAGTGGTCGTTGCCTTCAACCGATTGATCCAGCGCACCATGGGACGCAATGGGCTGTTGGGCCTGCTGCATCGCATCACCGGCCAGCTCGAACAACGAGCGGAGCACATCGAGGTCGCCTGACGATTTGGGCTCTTCTTGCTCAGGGATGGGTTCAGCGACGGGATCCGGAGCAGCGTTGTTGCTCTGGGGGGGGGAGTCAAGCGGTGAAGTCATACTCAACTGAATGGAGCCACTGGGTTCCTCCCGTTGCGGGGCAGGTTCTGGCAGCTCAGACTCAGGCTCACCGGTCAGGCTCTGGCGACTGAGCTTCTGCAACATGCTTCGGCTGGCATGGGCCTGTTGACGCCGCTGCTCATCCTGCATCTGCCGCACCAGCTGCATCAACTGCTCCACCGTGAGCAGGACGCTGCAACGATCGATCAGGTCGCTGATCGAAGCATGAAAATTTTGACGGGTCGACTCTGGCAGCCGACTGAAGCGGGAGGGGTCAACCTCACCGAGAAGATTGAACAATGCCTGACGGATTGCTCCGGCCAGCAGCTCCCGCAGCACTTGGAGGTAGAGCGCCTGCTCCCTATAGAGGGCGATGGCCCGCAGCCGGCACAAACGTTGAAGGCGTGCCAGCTGTTTTGACGGGTCGTAAGCAGGCTTGACGTCCGGGTCGGACAAGGGAATCAGCCAGCGTTCTGCATGGACGCCACTTCAGCAGCGAAATCGTTCTCTTCCACTTCGATGCCTTCACCCAGGGTGTAACGGGTGAAACGACGAACTTTCACATTCTCACCGATCTTGCCGGCGGTTTGCTTCACCAGGTCAGCAACGGTGATGGAGCTGTCCTTAATGAAGGGCTGCTCCATCAGAGCAAGTTCCTTGAGGCGCTTGCCGATGCGGCCTTCAACGATTTTTTCCTTCATCTGCTCAGGCTTGCCCTCGAGATCGTCACGGCCCATCTCGATCGCTTTTTCCCGCTCACGAATCTCGTCGGGAATCTCATCGGTGGTGACGTATTCCACGTTGGGGCAGGCCGCCACCTGCATGGACACGTCGCGAAGAAGCGACTGGAACATGTCGCCACGGGCCACGAAGTCGGTTTCGCAGTTCACCTCAACAAGCACACCAACGCGGGCACCGGTGTGGATGTAGCTGCCGATGGCACCCTCGGCGGCGGTGCGACCAGATTTCTTTTCAGCGCTGGCGATGCCTTTCTGGCGGAGCCACTCAACGGCCTTATTGGCATCGCCTTCAGTGGCGGCCAGGGCTTTTTTGCAATCCATCATCCCCGCGCCGGTCTTGTCGCGCAGTTCTTTGACAAGCTTGGCGGATACGGCAGCAGCCATCGGTCAGAGCAGTGAGAAGGGAAATTAAATCGCCGCCAATTCCCTGTTTGGAATCAGTGGCGTGAACTTAGCGGTCAGAGGAGATCAGCCTTCGCTGTCGCCACCACGCTGATCGTTGGAGCCATGGCGGCCCTCATTGATCGCGTCGGCCAAACGACCCAGGATCAGCTGCACAGAACGAACGGCGTCGTCGTTGCAGGGAATCGGCACCTCACAGAGGTCTGGATCGCAGTTGGTGTCCAGCATGGAGACCAGAGGGATGTCGAGCTTGCGGGCTTCGAGCACGGCATTCGACTCACGACGCTGGTCCACCAGGACCACAACATCGGGCAGGCGACGCATGTTCTTGAGGCCACCCAGATACTTCTGGAGACGCTCGAGTTCGCGACGCAGCACCGCACCTTCTTTCTTGGGGCGCATGGCGATGGCGCCACTGGACTCCATCCGCTCAAGATCTTTGAGACGGTCGATCCGGGCCTTCATGGTGGTCCAGTTGGTGAGCATGCCGCCCAACCAGCGCTGATTCACATAGGAGGCTCCGCAGCGGGCGGCTTCAAGCGCCACAACTTCAGAGGCTTGCTTCTTGGTGCCAACGAAGAGGAAACGCTTGCCGCTGCGTGCAGCAGAACGGGTCCACTTGTAGGCGTTGTTCATGCAGACGGCGGTCTGCACGAGGTCGATGATGTGAACGCCGTTGCGCGCGCAATAGATGTAGCGCGACATCTTGGGGTTCCAACGACGGGTCTGGTGCCCAAAGTGAGCACCAGCCTCCATCATCTCGGCGAGGGTTACGACAGCCATGGCTTGAGGGTTTCGGGTTCGCCTCCACCTGCCAGGGACCTGAACAACCAGCAAGAGCTGGTATCACGGTGCACCCGAAACGGGCAGGTGTGCGGAGTGAAAGGACCTAAAGAAGGTATCAAAACGTTGATCAGCGAAGCCCCACCGCTCTAGCTTCACGGAATAGGGTACGTACACCGATGCGATTGAGGGGCAAACGAAGCAGCTCCATCGCCGTTCCCGGATAGCCATGCCGGATTAGCCAGCGGAGCAACGGGCGAAGGCTGGAGGGATTGATCAGCCCGCCGAGGGTGAGCACTTCCCAAAGGATGCGATGGAACCAGGTGAACTGGATGATTAGCCGCACTCGCCTGGTTGGATGTTTGCGGTAGAAGACAAGCCCCATACGGGCCCGTTCTACCTCCACTTCCACAAGGCGGGGGATCTGGTCGAGGCTCAGGGCGGGGTGCCAATGGTAACCGACCGCGTCCGGACACTTCACCAACTCAACCCCCATCCGCCGCAGACGCTCACCCAGTTCCAGATCCTCCCAGCCGTAGAGGCGGAAACCGGTGTCGAACAGGCCTGAACGCTCCAACACCTCCCGATCGATGGCCACATTGCCGGTAGCGAAATAAGCCCAGGACAAGTCACGTAATTTGTGGCGTTCCGAGCAGGGTGCTTCGAAGTTGGCGGTGTTGATGACAGCGCCATAGGTGAAGCAGAGCCGATCACCGCGCCGTTGCCAGCACTGCTTTAACGCCCGTGCATGGGTGGCCAGAAAGGTTTCTGTGACCACCAGGTCGCTGTCGATGAAGACGATCACATCACCACGGGTGTGATCGACGCCGCGGTTCCGGCCCTCCGCAGGACCACCATGCTCCTGCTCAATCAGGCGCACATGGGGAAAGCGATGGGCCTGCTCGCTCAGCCATGACGGCGTTCCATCGGTGGAACCATCGTCGACCACAACAACCTCGTAGTCCTGAAGAGCTCCAACAAGCTGCTGATCTTCCAGTGCCGAGAGGCATCTCTCGAGGATCAGGCGTCGGTTGTAGGTCGGAATAACGACGCTGACGAACATCGCGACGGCCGATGCAGATGGCAACCCACCCTACGAACAACAACAAAGGGGCCCGCAAGCGTGTTTGTTAGGGATGATTTGATCCGCTGATCAGTCGGCGGCACCACCGTTGTTGGCGGTACCGGTCACACCGTTACCAGCGCCTTCACCGCGGCCATCGCTGCGCATCTTGCGCTTCTTGAACTTGCGCGCATAGGCGCGGTTCCGCTCCTGCTTTTCTTTCTTCAGGTTTCTGCGCTTGGCCATGCGGAACTGCGGGCTCTGATATCAGTATTCATCCTACTAAACAGCATTCTTTAAATGCCCATCCTCCATCTGGAGCAGGCGATCGGCGACATCAACGATGCGCGGGTCATGGGTCACCATCAGCACCGCGCAGGATTGTTCACGGGCCAGTCGGCGAAGCAGCTCCACCACCTCCCGGCCCGTACGGCTGTCCAAAGCAGCGGTGGGTTCGTCAGCAAGGAGCAGCCGAGGGTTCGCGGCAAGGGCACGGGCAATGGCGACTCGTTGCTTCTGTCCTCCAGACAAGTCCTGAGGGACTTTGCCCATGTGGTCTTCCAGACCGACGGCACGGAGCCATTGACGAGCTTCATCCCGACGGGCCCTGTAGCTGAGATCAGGCAGAAGATCGGCTCCCATCTGCACGTTCTGTTCAGCAGTGAGGCAGCGCAGGAGGTTGTGGCCCTGAAAAATCATTCCAATGCGCCGACGCACCTGCTGGCGGCGACGACGACCGGCCCCATGCAGGAATTGACCAAGCACCGACACCTGACCCTGCTGAACCGTCCGCAAGGCACCGATCAAGGTGAGCAGGGTTGTCTTGCCACAGCCGGAGGGACCGGTCAGCAAAACCACTTCGCCCGGCTCGATGCTGAAGCTGATGTTCTGAAGAACCTCGCGGCGCATCTCCCCTTGGCCGAAGGCATGGGAGAGGTTGTCGACAACAACAGCTGCCATCAGAAGATCTCCGCAGGGTCTGCATCGATGAGACGACGCATGGCCAGGAGTGACGACAACATGCACATCACCAAGATCATCACCAGCACGGTCAACGCCCGGGACAGATCCATGCCGACGGGCAGCTTGGTGGCGTCACGAACGAACCAGTACAGCCCCTGACCAGCCAGATAGGCGGGGACGTACCCCATCGCCGCCAGATAGAAGCCCTCACGGACCACCACTCCCAACAAATGGCTGAGGCGATAACCCATCGCCATCAAGGTGGCGTATTCCGGCAGGTGATCACTCACATCGGTGTACAACACCTGGTACACGATCACGCAGCCCACCACGAAGCCCATGGCAGCGCCGAGGGTGAAGATGAAACCAATGGAGGTACTGCTCTTCCAATAGTTCTGCTCGAAATCGATGAAGCCCTGCTTGGTCAGCACCGAAACATCCTTTGGCAGTCGCTGGCTTAATCGGGCCACCACCTGCTCAGGATCCGCTCCTGGCTTCAACCGCACCAAACCCACTTCAATCGCCCCTGGCGGCTTCTGAGGCAGCAGATCGAGGAACGTCTCAGTGCTCGTAAGCAGATTGCCGTCGGCACCGAAGCTGGTGCCCAGGCTCACCAGACCCGCCACCCGAACGCGGTTGCCAGCGATCTCGGTTTCCACCACCCGGCCATCGCGATACCAATCGGCAATGGGTCCGAATTCGGAGCGTGACAACTGATCAAACAGGATCCGCCCTTTCTGCTTGAGAACGTCAGTTGTCTCAGCCAGGGAGGGGTCGACGAAGAAAGGGTCGTCGGGATTGAAGCCCAACGCAAGGATCGCCCGGTTGCGCCGCGTTTCAGGGTTCCGCCAGAGCATCAGCCCCCAGTGCACCGGGGTCACCCCCTCGACATCAGGGTCAGCCAGGGTCTGAACCAGCCGACGCCTTGGAAATCCCGCCATGCGCACGGAGCTGGCGGAGCGAGGACTGATCAGAACGACATCGGCATCGAACAGCCGATGCACCGTGACGCTGGCATCGAACAGGCCATCACGGAATCCGAGCTGCATAAACATCAGGATTCCCGCGAAGCTGATGCCGGCGAGTGCCACCAGCAAGCGAACGGGCTGGCGCGTCAGCAACAGCCAGGAGAGGGGAATCCGACGGCCCCGCCAGAACCGGTTCATGGATCGAAGCGGGCGATCACCTTCAAACCAACTAGACGGCTGACTTTGGCGGCATCTTCAGGGTTGAGCACCACATCAACCACCACAACGCGGGCATCGGCATCGCCGGTGGGATCGGTAGACAGAACAGACCGTTGTTCTACCTGCGGGCTGATGCGCAGAACGCGCCCGACCAGTTCACCGCGGAAACCACCGTTCTCGCTGGTGAGGCGTACGGACTGGTCGAGGCGGATCCGGGAGATGTCGGATTCATAGACCTCGATGCTGGCCTGCATCGCCTGATTGGCCCCCACATCCATCACTCCCTCTGCACCGGGGCGCTCGCCTGCACGGGCGTGCAGCTTGAGCACAACACCATCAAGGGGCGAGATCAGCTGGCTCAGCACGAGGTCGGCCTGGAGCCCTTTGCGCTCTGCCAGGGCCTGATCCCACCTTCCCTGAAGGCGCACCAACTCTTCGCGCTTATTGTCCACCAAAGTCAACTCGGCTGCACCCCAATCGGCGGCTTTGCTGAAGCGCTCCACCTCAAAGGCCTGAAGGCGAATCTCCTGGTCGAGGCTGCGCAGCTCCGCGTCGACTCGCTCCAGATCAGCGAGGAGGCCATCCCGATGATCGAATGACGCTAACACCTGGCCCCGCTTGATCAGATCACCCTCATTCACATTGAGGGCTGCCACCCGGGGTGTCCCCGCCATCCCCGCATTGGGAGCCGCCAGATTGCGGATGTCTCCGGCGGGCTTCAGCTGCCCCAGGGCAGCTGAAGCTTCGGGACGAACCTTGCGTGCAGGCCCCGGTTCAACCGGCTTGGGTTCGGGCGTCGGCCGCAGCAACCAGCCACCGATGACCGCAATGACCAAACTTCCAGCCAGAACAGACCAGCGCTTGGGGGTCATCAGAGCTCCGGTGGGTTGTCGAACAAAAGCGCGTCAATGTAGCGATCGGCCCAGGCTGAATCGAAGACCTTCTCGAGTACGCGGCGGGTCTTGTCGTTGCGTTTCTGCTGGAGGCAATAGCTCAACTGACCCTCGTACCGGCGGACTGTAGTGAGAGCCGTTGACGGTTCGGGAGTCGCCTCGATCACGCTAGTGGTCATCACCTGCAGGTAGTGGCTCACCAGCTCCTGAAAGGCCGCTTCCTCGTCAGCACCATCGGGGCGGATGAAGCACACCTTATTCGAGAAGATGGCTGATCCCCAGGCCGGCAGGTTCCGAACCTGACGGAACGCCGGCCATGGCTTGGCCTCAAGCCGCTGAATCAGTTGCTCCGGCAGGGCATCAGAGGTGGGGGACAGATCGACGATCGCGGCGGAGATGCCTGCAGGGCCGGCCACGATGTCGGCCCCGAAGATCGGGAGGTCGTAATGGGGATCGGGGAACCAGACGCTGTGGAGGATCTGCAGTCCGTTGCCGAGTCGCGCAACCTCCAAATGAAGCTTGCGAAGGCCGATGCAGCGAAAAAGCTCGTTGCCGATCGATAGGCCTTCACCATCGAGTTGCCCCTGGATGAAGCGCAAATCCTCATCGCAAGGGAGGATCTCCAATCCGGGCAATCCCGCCCAGGCACTACGGATCGACGCCGCCAAAGCCTGCACGAGGGGATGCTGTCCTGGCGGTGGCGCCAGCGGCTTGGGCTGCATCGAAGGGGCAGGCACAGAATGGAACTTTGCCACGCAGTTCTGAACCTTCCGTTCTCCGGTCCCCCACTGGACCATTGGACCCTCCCCAACGGAGTGCGCTGCGTGACGGCCGACATGCCGGATGCACCCCTGACCTGTCTGGATCTCTGGTGCCGTGCCGGCAGCGCCAGTGAGCAGCCAGGGGAGGAGGGCATGGCCCATTTCCTGGAGCACATGATGTTCAAGGGAAGTGATCGGCTGGCCGCAGGGGCGTTCGACGAGGCCATCGAAGCTCTGGGGGGCAGCAGCAATGCCGCCACAGGCTTTGATGACGTTCACTTCCACGTGCTGACACCGCCGGATCGGGCCCGCGAAGCATTGGATCTATTGCTCGAACTGGTGTTACAGCCAAGCCTCGAGCCAGACGGATTCAACACGGAACGGGGGGTGGTGCTTGAGGAGATCGCTCAATACGCCGATCAACCCAACGAGCAGGTGCTCCAATTGCTGTTGAGCAAGGGCTGTGACCAGCACCCCTACGGCCGACCCATCCTGGGTACACCCCGCAGCCTGGAGGCCATGACACCCGACGCCATGCGGGCGTTTCACCAGCGGCAGTACCGCGGTTCCAACTGCTGCCTGGCGATGGCCGGGCCTGCATCAGCTGAGCTGCGCAGTTCCCTGGGGTCCTCGGCTCTGGCAGGCCTCCTGGATGCGCCTGATCCGTCATCACCGTCATCCCCCCTGAGCGTGCGTCCTGGACGCAAAAGCGTTGTGGTGGACCGGCTCGAATCAGCTCGACTGCTGATACTCTGGGAAGCGCCCCAGGCCCAGGATCAGGGCGGCGTAATGGCGGCTGATCTCGGCACAACCCTGCTAGGGGAAGGACGACGCAGTCGTCTCGTGAACCGTCTGAGGGAGGAACTGCAGATCGTTGAAAGCGTGTCGATGGACCTCTCGGTTCTGGAGCAGGGAAGCCTGATCACCCTCGAGGTGATCTGCCCGGACGAGCATCTGGAGACTGTGGAAGAGGAGGTGAACCTGCAGCTGCGCGCCATGGCAGATGAGCTCGTCAGCGATCAGGAGCTGAAACGGGGCCAACAGCTGGTGACCAACGGACTGCGCTACGCCTTGGAATCGACGGGCCAGGTGTCTGGACTCAGCGCCAGCCAGACCCTCTGGGACCGTCAGCAGGATCTGCTCCAACCCCTGCACTTCCTGCCGCGATGGACGGCAGAGCGGCTTCGCTCAGACCTGTTTCCCAGGCTTCAACCCGAACAGGCGTTTGTGCTGATCGCCCAGGCCAAGACGGAGAACGAATGAGCAGCCCCGAACTGCTGATCGAACCGGTCTCCAGCCCGGGGATTCTGGCCGCGAAACTGCTGCTTCCTTTCGGCAGCGCCGATGACCCTGCCGGAACACGGGGCGCCCATGACCTGCTGGCATCCCTGCTCAGCCGCGGCTGTGGACAATACAACCACGTGGACCTGGCGGATCTTGTTGAGGGATGCGGAGCAGGTCTGCGCTGTGATGCCCAGGAGGACGCACTTGTGCTGAGCCTGCGCTGCACGGTGGAAGACGCAGGGCAGCTCCTCCCCTTATTGGCACAAATGGTTCGTTCCCCCCAACTTGAGCCTGGCCAGGTGGCCCTTGAACGTTCGCTAACGATTCAAGCCTTGCAGCGGCAGCGGGAGGACCCCTTCCATTGCGCTACGACTGGATGGAGGCAGCTGACCTATGGTAACGGGGGCTACGGCCACGACCCCATGGGTATCGCTGAAGAGCTGGTTGATCTGGATCGGGAAACACTTCTTCCCCTCGCCGAACGGCTACCGGGGGCATCAAAAGTTCTTGCCCTGGCGGGCAGCATCCCGCCGTCAATCATCGACACGATTCGCTCGCTTGAGGACTTTCGCGACTGGCCACAGGGAAGCAGCAAAGATTCTTCAGGCCGCCGCCCCTACGCCGAAGCGGTTGGGGCTGAGAGGATCCAGCTCGAACCGATGGACACCGAACAGGTGGTTCTGATGCTTGGGCAGGCGACGCTGGGGCATGGCCACCCGGATGAACTGGCGCTGCGTCTCTTGCAATGCCATCTGGGGGTGGGCATGTCGAGCTTACTGTTCCAGCGCCTGCGGGAAGACCATGGCGTGGCCTACGAAGTGGCAGCCCACTTCCCTGCCCTGGCGGGGCCGGCGCCCTTTGTGCTGATGGCCTCCAGCGTGGAGGAGCGCTCAGAGCTCGCGCTGGAGTTGCTGCTGAACATCTGGGATGAGCTGAATGAGCAACCCCTCAGTGAGGCCGCACTCGAGCTCGCACGGGCCAAGTACATCGGTCAGCTCGCCCAGGGTCTGCAGACCTGCTCTCAACGGGCGGAGCGACGGGTTCAGCTGAAGGCACAGGGGCTGCCCGACGATCATGACCAGCGCTGTATTGAGACTCTCGCGGAGCTGACACCGACTGATGTGCGCCAAGCAGCAAAACGTTGGCTGAGCGAGCCACGACTCAGCCTGTGCGGAACATCCACTGCTCTGGAGCAGCTTGCCCGGAGCTGGCACCGCCGGCAGGCTGCTTAGTCCGCCTCAGCGGCATCCACGGCATCCAGCCGGTCGAGGGGAATCAGAAAAGTGCCACGGCGAAAACGCACGGCAACCGTGTCCATCGGATAAAGCGCCACCACCTCGCCCACCTCACCGACCGCCACCAGATCGGGCGGTCGCAGCATCGGCATCGGATCCGCCGACTTGAGGTACGGAAGCTGCTGCGACAGGCGCAGGTGATCACCGATCGATACCGTCATCTGAACTGGGCAGGATCTGCATTGTCGAGCAGGATGGCCGAGTTGAGAGATTGATGTGAGGGCTCTCGCCTCCTGGTGTGGTGCCCTGGCGGGTCTACTGGCCATCCTCATCGGTGGTCTTGTGCCGGCCGCGTTGTTCCTGCCTGCTCCTGAGCCAATCATTCTCCCTCTGCCGGTCACATGGCAGGTGCCGGCGCTGCTTCTCTGCGCCATGGTCAGCGGGCCGCGGGCCGGCGTGATGGCCGCTGTTGGCTATCTGACCCTGGGGTTGTTCAGTCTACCGGTGTTCCATGGCGGTGGCGGGCTGAGCTATGTGCTCGAACCGGGTTTCGGCTATCTGGCGGGCTTCGTTCCCGCGGCCTGGCTTACCGGTCGACTGGCGCAGCAGGACGGTATGGATGACCTACCCAGACAGTCGCTCTGCGCCCTTGCGGGACTGCTCGTTCTCCAGATCTGCGGGGTGCTGAATCTCGCCCTCGGAGCGC
>NZ_JBGKDP010000072.1:0-2438 GCF_042954245.1 Parasynechococcus sp. | reverse complement strand
GGGGTGGTCGTGCCCGGGCAGAAGCTTCTCCTTCCCATCAGCGGCTCCTTCCATCCAGTGTGCAGTGTCGAACTTGTTATCATCATCTGTAGAAGTATGATGCATTCTGAAATCATTGGTTTGGGACACCTATTTTAGACTTGCACCGTTTCCTCGCTTTGATCCGGCAGCTCGGGTTGGCCAAAACCAAGGCCAAAAACGTGCGCCGCCTCGCCCAGATTCTGGTGACGGCCTACGACGGCGACGTTCCCCAGAGCTTTCAGGAGCTCGAAGCGTTACCCGGCGTGGGGCACAAAACAGCCAGCGTAGTGATGGCCCAAGCCTTCGGCGTGCCCGCTTTCCCCGTCGACACCCACATCCACCGTCTGGCCCAGCGCTGGGGATTGAGCGACGGCAGCAGTGTGGCGCGCACAGAACAGAACCTCAAGCTTCTCTTCCCCAAAGAGCACTGGAACCGGCTGCACCTGCAGATCATCTTCTGGGGCCGTGAGTTCTGCACAGCACGAGGCTGCGACGGAACCGTCTGCCCCATGTGCCGTGAGCTCTATCCGAAACGGCGCCGTCCCGTGATCACCCGCAAGCCCTGATCAAGACAGGTGCTCTTCAGCGTTGGTCTTGATCACGCAATCAGCGGTGGGATAGCTCACACAAAGGAGGGCAAACCCCTGCCCGATCTGATCATCATTGAGAAAACTCTGATCGATCTGATCCACCGAGCCACTCACCAAACGGCCGGCGCAGGTGGAACAGGCTCCTGCCCGACAGGAATAGGGGAGATCAACCCCAGCCTCCTCGGCTGCATCGAGGATGTAGACGTCATCAGGGCACACAAAGCTGGCACCACCCTCGATGCTGATGTTGAAAGAGGCCATGACATGGAAGGTCCTGAAGGGTTGGTAGCTGGATCAGACCATCCGCGCCAAGGCAGCTGGACCTGCGAACTCCTTCCTTAAATGTTTAGGGGAGGCGCAGGCGAGGGAACCTGCGCTCGTTCAACTCCCCGAAGCGTTGGCAGTGATGCTCGCGCCGCCCGAATCATCACTCAAATGAGAACAGCTCTCACTAAGCAGTAATGCCTAAAAACGTGCGGATCGATACCCGCGAAAACGCCAGCGTCATGGACAGTGAACCGCGAAAGCAGTTGTGCTTTCCATGCGTCACGGAGGGGGTGGGCTGAGGGGCCTGCTCCTTTTTTTAACCTTGACCCGAGACAGGAGGCCACTTGACCACCCACACTCGCCATTGCTAGCACTGGTCTACTTGCAGCATGGTCATAGGAGAGGGCTGGCTGATTGACAGTGACGACCGCTGGATCTGGCGATTCCATCGCGATCAGAAGGGGTGGATCAATGAGCCAAAGGTCTTCATCGACAGAGGCCGTCGCCTGCCTGATGGCCCTCCCCTGCTGAAGGAACGCCGACACCTGAGAAAGGCCGAAGCAGAACAACTCTGGGCGTCATTGCAAACCCAGGGCTGGAGGCGCCTTGCGTCTCCAGCCTGGGGCGACGCTGCTGAACTTTGAGACAGGTCGCTGGTGCCAACTGTGAGGCTGTCCATCAGTAATCCCAGCGCACGCCTCGAATTGGCATATTGGATTTGTGAGGAAAAACACTTCACAGGGTGGAAACAAGGACACACTCCTGCGAGGTGTTTTGAAACCCCTGCCTTTGGCGGGGGTTTCTTTTTGCCTGCAAGGAAGCCCATGGAACCGGTCATCAACGAAATCGAGTTCAACTTCGAGCAGGCCGTCAGCATTCGAACTGACGTGAAGCTGAGCAAGGACGACGTGAAGCAGATCGTCTCAGAGGCTCCAGCAGAAACGCTGGAGGAGATCGTGTACCAAAGCCTGGTGAACGATAAGTTGTACCTGAGGGCGAGGGCCAGGGAGATCGCCGCCAAGCTCAAGCAAGACGACCTTGAGGTGAAAAGGGTCGAGTACTGGGATGACGAAGGAAACAAGGTCTGAACGTGTGGCCGCTGGGTTATGTGGACACTCTTGGCAGCACCTGCATCTCCCCTATGGATGATGAGGTTGCTCCCAACAATGGTGAAGCCTGCATGGAGGGGTGGATGAACATCGGTGCCGTCTATTGCAAGAAGAAGGGGGCCTCTCGGAATCCTCTAATTAACGACAGATACCTGCTGGCGGAGCTGGACCTGGTTAAGCCATGGTGCACGAAGGTGCCTTTGAACGTTGTTGCGCACTCAACGTCAGCTTCGCCAACAGTTGCTGGCTCAATCCCCGGCAGGCAAGCCCCGACCCTTGATGGATTTCCGCTGGGTGTTGTCAGAACCTTCAGGCCCTAACCCTGCTTCTGCAAAGCAAAGAGCGCCGGTTCTTTCGACAAAACAAGCTGCCCCGGGTCGATGGATGGCGAAAATCTCGCGTCTGTTGTCTCGCCCTAAAGAACAGACCCGTTAATTGAATCAGTTAAAGC
>NZ_JBGKDP010000071.1:0-5198 GCF_042954245.1 Parasynechococcus sp. | reverse complement strand
CCCTCCTGAGGGCAGATTCTCACGCGTTACTCACCCGTCCGCCACTAACCCGAAGGTTCGTTCGACTTGCATGTGTTAAGCACGCCGCCAGCGTTCATCCTGAGCCAGGATCAAACTCTCCGTTGTAGATCATTTCCTCTTGGACGTTTTCACGTCCTCAAAATGATTTGCGTCACCCATTACTCAGTTAAAACTGGCAACAGTTGAGGCCTCCTTTCGCTGACACAAAAGGGTTCTTAAGAGTGCATCTCTAGATTTCTCTGTCAATGACTTTCCGGGATCTCAGATCCGGTTGTTGCTCCACAATTCGCACACCGGCAACAAGAGAGCTCGTGAAAACCCTCCCGTTGCAGCGCATTGCTTCAGCGCAACGAAATTTTTTGACGGGACCTCACACCTTCATCGCTCTTTCATTTAGCTCCTCACTTCACCTCTCGGTTCGGCTCAGAACTAAACGCGATGAAAGCGTCAGTCCTAAACTTTTCAATTGTCTAGGTGCGACCAAACGGCTCTTCACTCCCTCTCAGGAGATCGATCGATTGGTCATCGCGGCCTCTCGAGACCGCTTGAAGAACTTACAACACCGTGGGATCGCTCCCTTTTGGCCTCGTAAGCCGCCTCAGACATATCGAGACTTTCGCCTCAAGCGCTTCGGCTTGCACGCTCGCCTCTCGGCTCCCGCGCAAGACAAAACCATAACACCACAAACCCCGCTGGTGCAATAAAGACCCTTCAGGGCTTCAGCCGAGGTCGGCAACGTCTTCTCCTGGAGAGAGCCGCGCAGGATCCGCATCCAACCAGCGAATCGGACAACCCAGTTCATCCAGCACTAACCAAGCCGCCGCCAGATCCCAGATCTTGGGCGTGGCCTCCAGTGAAGCGATGGTCTGCTCCATCGCTTCACTCACCAAATTGAGGCTGGGGACACCAAGCAGACGGATCTTCCCGGGAAAACGCTGATCAGGTTTGCGCTGCTACACATGCATCGAGCGGCTGCAAAGAGATACGCAAGCACTGGTGGCCAGGGCTCGAGTCTCCGAGGTCAGCGGCTGATTGTTTCGAGTGGCACCCCGACCACGCAAAGCGACAAAGCGTTGGTTCAGCGCTGGCACATCCAGGAAAACCTCACCGGAACGGCCATCGACGAAACGGGCCACGGAAATCGCCCAATAGGGAATGCCCGCCGCAAAGTTGGTGGTCTCGTCCAGGGGATCCACCACCCAATAGGCCCGCGTGTTCGGAACTGTTTTCGATCCTTCCTCACTGAGGACACCTTCACCAGGAGCAATGCTGGGCAAGCCCTCCATCAGAGCGGCATCACTCCAGCGATCGCAGTCAGTGGTTTAAGGAGCCATCGGGCTTTACATCGGAACCGATCTGACCAAAGTCCTACAGCTGACGAGCACGGATGCGATCCAGCAATAGATGAACAGCGCCCAGTTGATCGTCACTGAGCACCGACGTCACCACAGAGGCTGCACAGGACTGGTCTCAGTTTGATCGACCGACGAACCTGCGGTGGCCACCGTTGGGCAAGCGGTCTTCAGCGGCGTGGGCTCTATCGGAATCAGTGGTTGATCAAGTTCCGGCTTCGTGGATGGCAGTGAAACCGCATTGCAAGCGACTAAGGCATCCAGACCTGTACGGCGCTGTAGCAGCGCCAAATTGGAGTTGTAGCTGTTGATCGCATGTGCATATTTCAGCTCTGCCTGGGTGACATCACGCTGGTTGTTCACCACTTCCCTCTGCACGCCAACACCCGCCTGAACCCTCAGCTGGGAGAGACGCAAGGATTCTTTTGATGAAAGGACTTCGATCGCTGTGGTTTCGATGCTCTGAATGGCAGCTCGTAGACCGAAAAAGCTTTGCTCCACCTCAAAGCGAATCTGGCCTCGCAGATTGGCGAAATCAAAGCGGCTCTGCTCAGCAGCCTGCTTGGAGCGCTGGTATTCAGCACGAGAACGACCACCATCAAACAAGCGCCAGCTCACCCTCAGCGCTGTGCTGTTCTGCACGCCATCAGTGAAATCGCCCATGTCAATATCACTGATGGACGGCTGGCCGCTCTGCCCTGCCGTACGCGATGCCGAGGTGGAGTTGACGAAGCTCAAGACGGGTTGCACTGCAGCCAGAGAAGCATTGGCCTGGCTGTTGTTGATCGAGATATCAAGAATCAGCTGATCGAGCTCTTCGCGGTAGTTGTAGGCGGCAACAATGCTTTCCTGCAGTGAGGATTCCCAGAGGCCCAAGGGTCGCGCGGGTGTCGCGGCAGTCGGAGTGACGTCCTGAGGGAGGCCAAGCACCCTGGCCAGGTTCCGACGCTCTTGATCCTGATCGCGGAGATTGGTTGTCATGGTGTCGCGGTCACGCGCCAGTTGAGTTTCTGCTTCCAGGACATCCAGCTTGGTATTCACGCCTGCGTTGAAGCGCGCCCGCGCATCGCGGTAACTCACCAACGATGCTTTGACAGAGTCTTGGCCGATGCGTACTTCCGCATCGGCACGTTGTAGATCAAAGTAAGCCCTCTGCGCTTCCAGACGAAGATCACGAAGAGCGATTAGGTAGGCATCACCGGCGCGCTCAAAACGATCCCGAGCTGCTGCGATCTGAGGAACCCGGGCAGGATTGATCAAATCCCAGCTTACCTTCAATTCACCATTGACTCTCCACTCACGGGCATAGCTCTCATCGGCTCTATCCGTAGCGAAGTCTGGATTTCGATAGGCATAGGACTCGAAGTATTGAGGGAGTCCGCTGGCCGAAAGGTCGACCGTGGGATACCAAGCGGCGATGGCTGCACGGAGTGCAGACTTGGCCTGATCCACCCGACTGGCCGCAGCTTTGAGTTGTGGGCTGTTGAACTCGGCCAGCTGGATGGCTTCTTCGAGGGTGAGGGGACGCAGCTCATGAATGCGCACCTGAGATGGCGCATCGGGAAGAGCTAAATTGGGAGGAGCAACCAGCGGTTCGAGGGATGCAGGCAAAGCATCCACTGCTGGAGCCAAAACCGAGAGGTCTGCCTTGGGACGAACACCCTTCAGATCGATCACATCCGGGAGGGTGACCTGGTCTATCAAGGCCGACTTAGCCTGAACTGCGTCTTCGCTGAGCGCAGGGGATACACCGGAAGAGACAACGCCAGCTACGAGACATAGACCCGCGGTGATCCGGCGCACAGCAATCAAAAACTTTCTTGGAGCTTAGGGACTTTTTCCTACGACACCCAAAACTGAGTCCACGACTTCAGCCGCCCCATGCACGATCTGAATGGGGACCGGTAGCTGCGCGGCCAGGGCTTCCAGGGTCATGTCATCCAGGAAGACGGGCGCCCCCTGCCGCAACATCACCGATGGCAGCAGCAGCTCATCGCCCAGCTCTCGGCCCTGCAGGCCAGTGAGCAGATCCTGTCCCGTCAGCAGTCCGGTCACCACTTGCTCCTGCCCCCAGTAGGGACTAGGCAACCCGATCAGATGAAACTCGACGCCATCAACAGCATTCAATCGTTCAGCCACAGGCTGCAAAGCCTGAACCACAATTTGACCGACCACCCAGCTGGAACGACGGGGCTGAGGAACGGCGCCGGGCAAATCCTCAGTTGCGGCATCCAACGCTTCAAGGAAGGCACGGATGCTGCCCACGCCATTTTCCTGCTGCGGGAGATCCTCATAATTATCCCGGGGCGGCAAAGGCAATCCCGCCACCAGGTACCACTCATCGGAGAGCCAGGCAAAACGGGTGCCCAAAACCTCCTGGAAGCGCTGCTGCATGGGTTCCACCTGAGCAATCACCCTGCGGGCGCAGTCCGGATCCACAGGAACTAAGCCGTCATCCGCCGGCCTGAAGCGGGTGAGCCCTACCGGCACCACCGCCGCAGAAAGCACCGCCGGCCAGGGGCCTGCCGCGAAGAAGGCGAGGTCGTTCAGCGTTCTCTCTAGGGCAGGACCATCATTTAGTCCCGGGCAAACCACCACCTGGGCATGGATCTGCAGATCACGCTGGTCAAACCAGGCGAGCTGGTCCATTACCTGAGCGGCACGCGGATTCACCAGCAGTTGTGAGCGGAGCTCGGGATCCGTGGCATGCACTGAGACAAACAAAGGCGATAAACGCTGCTCCTCAATCCGCTGCCAGTCGGCCTCGCCCAGGTTGGTGAGCGTCAGATAGGAGCCATAGAGAAAACTCAGCCGGTAATCGTCGTCTTTGAGGTAAAGGCTGTCCCGCCGCCCGGGGGGCTGCTGATCGATGAAACAGAACGGACAGTTGTTGTTGCACTGACGCAAGCCATCGAAGAGAGCCTCGGTGAAGGCCAGCCCAAGGCCGTCATCAGCATCCTTTTCCAATTCCACCCGATGCAGCGCACCCTTTGCATCACGCACCTCAAGGCAAAGCTCCTCCTCCACGCAGAGGTAGCGGTAATCGATCAGATCACGCGGGCGAATGCCATTGATGCTGAGCAACTGATCGCCCGGCTCAAAACCCAGCTCCTCCCCAATCGAGCCGGACTCCACTGACGCCACCACCGCTGGCTGCGGTTGACGACCACTGCTGCTTGGATCCAGAGCTGCAACGGCAACCCCGGCGGATGGCTCATTCCACACAAGCCGGCTTCATCTGAACTCAGTGTGCGCCGTGAAAGCCCCACCAGACCAGCAGAAGCAACCCGAACAGCAGCCGGTAGGCAACGAAGACCCAGGTGCTGTTGCGCTGCAGGAACTTCAGCAACCAATCAATCGCCAGCCACGAAACCAGTGCAGCCGAACCAATTCCGACCAGCAACGGCAGGGGACTGGTGTCAAGGCTGGCGGCCAGAGCATCCTTGAGCTCCACCAGACCCGCGGTGGTGATAGCGGGAATGCCCAAAAGGAAGGAAAAGCGGGCTGCATCAGCCCGCTGCCAACCGTCGAACAGGGCAGCGGTGAGGGTGCTGCCGGAACGCGACACCCCCGGGAGCAACGCGAGGGCCTGAGCGAGTCCCACCAGCAGGCCATCACGGCCTGAGACCACTGAAAGCTGCTTGCTCCGAGCACCGACCCGTTCAGCCAGAGCCAGCAGCAGCGCCATCACAATCGAGACGATGGCAATCGAGGGAACGCTGCGCAGGGGTGACTGTTCATAGCCCTGGGCCCAGACGAATTTGATTCCCAAACCGATCAGCAAGATCGGCAGGGTGCCCACCACCATGGCGAACCCGAGACGCG
>NZ_JBGKDP010000070.1:0-1949 GCF_042954245.1 Parasynechococcus sp. | reverse complement strand
TCGGCGTGCAGCAGAGCGGCCAGATGGAAACCATCGTCTTTGACCTCTACATGGAAATGCTGCAGGAATCCTTGGCCGAAATTCAGGGTCAAGACATCCCCAGTGTTGAGGAGACGCAGGTGGATCTCGCGGTCACGGCTTTCGTGCCTGCCGACTGGATCACTGATCCCGATGAAAAGATCGCGGCCTATCGAGCTGCAGCCGACTGCCTCACCGCGGAAGCCCTTGTTGAGCTGGCTGCGGGTTGGGCCGATCGCTACGGAGCACTGCCTGCTGCCGTGGTGTCACTTCTGCAGCTGATGGAACTCAAACTTCTGGCCAAGCGGTGCGGCTTCTCCAGGATTAAACCGGAGAAGCCCAACGTGGTGTTCGAAACCCCCATGGAGGAACCGGCATTTCGTTTGTTGCGCCAGGGGTTGCCCCAGCACCTGCATGGCCGTTTGGTGTATCAGGCCGGCAGCGGCATTCAACACAAGGTGATAGCCCGCGGTCTCGGTGTTCTCCCCATGGAGAAGCAACTGGAACAACTGATGGAGTGGCTTCGCCTGATGGCAGCCCAGATTCCCGACGCCGATGGCAAAGCCGAGGCGCAGCGGCAGGACGAGCTGAGTGCCAAGAACGCGGAGGTGGTTCAGGTCTGAGGCCTGAACCCAATTCTGAGAAAAACGTTACCAACCACGCAATTCTTCGTTACATTGGGTTGAGTGAATTTCGTTAGACATGGGTGAATTCGTCGAGATCGGTGCCGGTGGCGTCTCTCTGGAACTAATCAGCGGCGTTTTCTGTGCCACAGCGCTCGGTGTGTACGCCCTGTTCCAACCCGGCGCCTCGGACGATGACGACTCCAACGGTGGTGGTGGTGGTCTGATGCAGCCGATTTCCTGACCTACGGCAAGGCGTAACTGAGATTTGCTTGCCCAGGCCGATAGGTCGTGCCAGAGTGAAATCTGCTCAATTGATTCAAGAGGGTTCCTTCAGCTTGTCTGTACTGGCTGTCCCTCTGAGTTCCCAGGTCTTCGATCGAAAAGTTCTTCATCTCTCTATCGGTCATCGCTGCTCTGATGTCCGGTTGAATCCCATTTTTGTGAATATCAGTTCCCTTAGGGGTCAGGTATTTAGCGATCGTGACCGTCAAACCGGATCCATCGGCTAGGCCGCGAACGGCCTGGACAAGACCCTTGCCAAAGGTCTTCTGACCGACGAGCTGTGCACGGGAATTGTCCCGAAGTGCCCCTGAAAGAATTTCACTGGCACTGGCAGATCCTTGGTCAATCAGCACCACCAAGGGTTTATCGGTGATCGCACTGCCGGTGGCGCGCCTCACATCGCGGATTCCTTCACGGGTTCGGGTGCTGACGATGGTGCCTTCATTGAGCCATTGGCGGGCGATGTCCACACTGGCCTCAAGCAAGCCGCCGGGATTGCTGCGCAGATCCAGCACGTAGCCCTCAGCAGCCTGTGATTCCAGATCCTTGATGGCCGCACGCATCTCACGCGTGGCGTTGGCATTGAATTGCTTCAGACGGATATAGCCCACCTTGCGGCCGTTGGGCGCTGTGTTGAGCATGGCCTTCACGGCATGAATCTCAATGCGCGCCCGTTTCAACGCCACATTCAGCACCTCATCCTGGCGCCTGAGTCCCAGCACCACATCGGTGCCCTCAGGACCTCGGATCAACTTGACGGCGTCCTCGGTGGTCATGCCTTTGGTCGAGGCACCATCGATGGAAACGATCACATCCTTGGGCTGAACGCCCGCACGGGATGCAGGGGTGCCCTCAATCGGAGAGACAACAATTAGCTCTTTCGTGTCTTTGTCGAGACTGAGCTGGATCCCCACGCCCATCAACTCCCCGGAGGTGTCGATCTGCATCTCCTTGAACTCCTTCGGATCAAGGAAACGCGTGTAGGGGTCATCAAGGCTGGCCAGCATGCCCCGGATCGCCTCG
>NZ_JBGKDP010000069.1:0-9683 GCF_042954245.1 Parasynechococcus sp. | reverse complement strand
TGCTGCCCCTGCTGCTGCTGTTCACAGCACGGATCATTGACGGCATCAGTGGCGGTACGGCGGCAACAGCCAGCGCCGTGCTTGCCGACATCACTCCTCCCGACAAGCGGGCCAGGGCCTTCGGCTTGATTGGCGTTGCCTTTGGCTTGGGGTTCATCCTTGGCCCCTTCGTTGGCGGGCAACTGGCCCGGGTGGCGGTGTCCCTTCCCGTTTGGGTGGCGACAGGCTTCGCCGCACTCAACCTCTTGGTGGTGCTCAATCTGCTGCCGGAAACCCATCCCCAGGAGTCCCGCAAAAGCCTGCCCAGAAAACGGAACCTGAATCCGTTTGCACGACTCAGCCAGGTGCTGATGAACCCCAGCGTGGGGCGACTGTGCGGAGCTTTTTTCCTGTTCTTCCTGGCCTTCAACGGCTTCACCGCCATCCTGGTGCTCTATTTCAAGCAGCGATTCGGCTGGGGCCCTGAGCTCGCCACCACCGCCTTCCTGGTGGTGGGAGTCGTCGCCACCGTGGTCCAAGGAGGGCTGATCGGGCCCCTGGTGAAGCGGTTTGGTGAATGGCGTCTGACCTTGCTGGGCCTGGGCCTGGTGATCATTGGATGCCTGCTGATTCCCAGCGTCGGTGCATCCGATCGGGCCGGCGCCATCTTCACCGCCGTCGGCATCCTGGCCCTGGGCACCGGCCTGGTCACACCAAGTCTGCGTAGCCTGGTGTCGCGGCGCCTGGGTCGGGAGGGGCAAGGCAGCGCCCTCGGCAGCCTTCAGGCCCTGCAAAGTTTGGGCAGTTTTCTCGGTCCACCCCTGGCAGGATTGAGCTACGACCTGCTTGGTCCAGTGAGCCCCTTTGCGGCTGCGGCAACCGTGCTGGTGATCGTGATCGGCCTGGTGGCCGGCAGCCCTCTGCCAGACATCTCCGACACACAACCAAGCCAGTCCTGATTGCTACGTTTCGGCTAACGACACCAGTGCCGAGCCGTTCAGCCCATGTGCGCAGCAGCCTTAGCCCCGGAGCACTACATCAACCGGGAGCTGAGCTGGATCGCCTTCAACGAGAGGGTGCTGGCCCAGGCCCTTGATCCGCGCACACCTCTGCTCGATCAAGCCAAGTTCAGCGCCATCTTCAGCAACAACCTCGACGAATTCTTCATGGTTCGCGTGGCGTCACTGAAGTCTCAGGTTGAGGCGGGCGTCAGCAAACCGAGTGAAGACGGAAAGTCACCCCTGGAGCAACTGCTGGCGATCCGAGAGCGCCTGATTCCTCTGCTGCGAGAGCAACAGGTGCATTACCGCCAGCACCTGAGGCCGAAGCTGCTGGAGCACAACGTTGCTCTGCTCGATTACAAACAGCTGAACGACGACCAATGCCAGTGGGTTGACGACACGTTTCAGACGTCGGTGTTTCCAGTCCTCACACCCCTGGCTGTGGATCCAGCCCATCCGTTCCCCTTCGTCAGCAACCTGAGCCTGAACATTGCCGCCGTGGTTGTTGATCCGGAAACAGGACAACGGCAATTTGCACGGGTCAAAGTTCCCCAGAAAAATCTTCCTCGCTTCATCGCCATCCCCTCGAATCTGAGCGGCCAGGAGCACAAACCCGTTCACACCGCCATCGCACTCGAGCAGGTGATCGCCTTCAACCTAAAGGAGCTATTCCCTGGCATGACGATCGAGGGGCACTACTTCTTCCGCGTGACGCGGGATGCAGATCTGGAGCTGAGGGATCTGGAAGCCGATGACCTGATGCTGGCCCTGGAACAGGGACTGCGAAAACGACGGATGGGCGGTGAGGTGGTGCGCCTCGAGGTGCCTAACGAAATGCCTCAGGACGTGGTGGAGATGCTGATGACAGGACTCAGCGTTGAAGAGGAAGACCTCTATGTGATTGATGGCCCCCTGGGCCTGGACGACCTGCTCAGCCTGACTGCACTACCGCTGCCAAAACTCAAGAGCCGAACCCACGGCGGCCAGACACCGACGTTGCTGGCCCGCAGTCAGCAGCACCTGCTGGAAGAGGGAGCGATCAATCTGGATGAGTTCGAATCGATTTTTTCGGTGATTCGCCGTCAGGACATTCTTCTGCACCATCCCTACGAGCTGTTCTCGACAACCGTCGAAGAGTTCATCAACCAGGCAGCGGACGATCCCCAGGTGATGGGCATCAAGATGACGCTCTACCGCACCTCAAAAGACTCGCCGATCATCGCTGCACTGATCCGTGCCGCCGAAAACGGCAAGCAGGTGATGGCACTGGTGGAATTGAAAGCAAGATTTGACGAAGACAACAACATCCAATGGGCCCGGCACCTGGAGCAGTCCGGGGTTCATGTTGTTTACGGGGTGCTGGGGCTAAAAACCCACACCAAGATTGTTCTGGTGGTGCGCAAGGAGAAGGAAAAGCTTCAGAGCTATGTGCACATCGGCACGGGCAACTACAACTCCAAAACCTCCAAGCTCTACACCGACCTGGGCCTGCTCACCGCCAACCAGGAACTGGGTCAAGACCTGGTGGAACTGTTCAATTACCTCACCGGTTTTTCCAAGCAGCAAAGTTTTCGTCGCCTGCTCGTTGCCCCCGTCACACTGCGGAAAGGCATGGAGCTGTTGATCCGCCGCGAAATTGAACATGCCCAGCACGGCCGAGAGGCCGTGATCCGAGCCAAAATGAACTCCCTGGTGGACCCAACGATCATTGCGCTTCTTTATGAAGCGTCCCAAGCCGGAGTCACGATTGAATTGATCATTCGCGGCATGTGCAGCCTCTATCCCGGTCGCGAAGGACTGAGTGAAAACATTCGGGTGATCAGCATCATCGGCCCATTCCTGGAACACTCAAGAATCTTTTCGTTCGCCAACGGCGGCTCTCCAGAGGTGTACATCGGCAGTGCCGACTGGATGAGCCGCAACCTCGACCGCCGCATTGAAGCGGTCACACCGATCGAACACCCCGAACATCGCCAGAAACTGGAACGCCTGCTGCAGCTGTACTTCAATGACAACCAAGGTGCCTGGGACATGCAGAGCGACGGCATATTTGTGCAGCGCAAACCCGAAAATGAGGCCTCGGAACGTAATTCCCAGATTCAATTGATCAAGGAATGGAGTAACGGCATCCAATCCTTGTGATTCTTTTAATTTTCAAAGGGATTGCGTCTGTGACATCAGATACAACATTCCTTCAAAAACAAACTTGAGGCCGCCACGATCTCAGTCGAATCAGTTGTTTTGAAAGCCCAAAGATTCAGCTCCTGAAATTCTTTCGATTCAGAACAGTCAACACTGTTGCTTGGTGCTAAGTTCAGCCCAAATTCATTCAGGAGACCAGGGTGATGGGGATCCCTCTGGAATCTTCCGGCACGACAAAACAGTCGTCCCGGAAGAAACCTGCGTTGCCGTCCACTGGAAGCCGACCATCGACTCGACAAGGAGGGCGGCTTGCCACCGACTCCATCGGTTTTTACCTGAGCAGCATCGGACGCATTCCCTTGCTGACTGCAGCTGAAGAAATTGAACTTGCACACCATGTGCAAGCGATGAAGCAACTCCAGGAGTTACCGGAAGAGGAGCTGACCTCCCGGCATCGCCACAAGATCCGCATGGGCAAACGTGCCCGCGACCGGATGATGACCGCCAACCTCCGCCTCGTGGTGAGCGTGGCGAAGAAATACCAAAATCAGGGTCTGGAACTGCTCGATATGGTTCAGGAAGGTGCCATCGGCCTGGAACGAGCGGTCGACAAGTTCGACCCCGCCATGGGCTACAAATTTTCCACCTATGCCTACTGGTGGATTCGCCAAGGCATGACGCGGGCCATCGACAACAGCGCCCGCACCATTCGCCTGCCAATCCACATCAGCGAAAAGCTCTCCAAGATGCGCCGCATCTCCCGGGAGCTGTCCCACCGCTTCGGCCGTCAACCGAATCGGCTGGAGTTGGCGAGTGCCATGGGCATCGAACCCCGGGAACTGGAGGATTTGATCTCCCAGAGCGCACCTTGTGCATCACTCGATGCCCATGCCCGTGGCGAAGAAGATCGCAGCACCCTGGGCGAATTGATCCCAGATCCCAACGGTGAGGAGCCGATGGAGGGGATGGATCGCAGCATCCAGAAAGAGCATCTGGGGGGCTGGCTGTCGCAGTTGAACGAGCGCGAGCAGAAAATTCTGAAGTTGCGGTTCGGTCTTGGTGGTGAAGAGCCTCTGACCCTTGCGGAGATCGGTCGTCAGATCAATGTATCCCGTGAGCGCGTCCGACAGCTCGAGGCCAAAGCGATTCTCAAGCTGCGCGCCATGACCAACCAACAACAAGCCGCCTAAGCAACTTGCTTTCCTTCACCGGACCCATCGCCATCCTGCTCTGGATGGCGATGGTGACAGCAGGCGCGGTGTTGTGTCGTCGCCTTTGGCCGAACCAACGGGAACTGAGCCGAAAAATTGTGCATATCGGAACCGGAGCCGTGGTCCCTTTGGCCTGGTTCTTTCAAATTCCCTTCGTCGTTGTCCTACCTGTCGCGGCGGTGATCACACTTGTGACGACGATAAACCACCAATGGCGCTTCATCCCCGCCGTTGAGGATGTCGATCGCAACAGCTACGGCACCATCGCCTACGGCATCGCGATCACAACGCTGCTTCTGCTGTTCTGGCCAACCCGAGCCGATGCGGTGTCCGCCGGGGTTCTCGTGATGGCCCTGGGGGATGGCCTTGCAGGGTTGATCGGCCGCAACGTCGAGTCCCCGAGGTGGGTTCTTTTTGGTCAGACCAAATCAACCGTCGGCACGATGACCATGGCCGTTGTCTCAAGCCTGGTGCTGATCGGCCTGGCGCAATGGTCGGGGGCTGACCTGATCCTGCCGGCAACCCTTGGCATGGTGGCCATGGCAACCGGGCTGGAACAGCTCAGCTGGCGCGGTCTCGACAACCTCAGCGTTCCCCTCAGCGTTGGGGTGCTGTGGAGTCAACTGGTGGTCTGAGCTCAGATGGTGACGCTCAAGCGGTGACCGTCTGTCTGCGACTGGCCACGGCTGCGGCCAAATCATCCAACAAGGTCTCGGTGGTCTCAAGGCTGATGCAGGCATCCGTGACGCTCTGGCCATAGGTCAGCTGCATCAGGTCGGCGTTCAGTTTCTGGTTGCCTTCCACCAGATGGCTCTCGATCATCATGCCCATCACGTGATTGGAGCCCCCCCGCAACTGCTCAGCAACACTGGCCAGCACCTCCGCCTGTCGGCGGAAGTCTTTGTTGCTGTTGGCATGGCTGCAATCCACCATTAGACGATCCTGCAGACCGGCCTGGCTCAACGCGGCTGCGGCCTCCTGCACAGCCTCCAAGTGGTAGTTGCTGCCCTGGCTGCCGCCGCGCAGCACGAGGTGGCCGTAAGGATTGCCCGTGGTGCTGACAATCGAGGCATGACCCTCGCGATTGATGCCGAGGAAGTGATGCGGCTTCGCTGCCGCCTGCATGGCATTAATCGCGATGGTGGCACTGCCGTTGGTGCTGTTCTTGTAGCCAATTGGCATCGACAGCCCTGAGGCCATTTCGCGGTGGGTCTGACTTTCCGTTGTCCTGGCGCCGATCGCGGTCCAGCTGATCAAATCAGCGATGTACTGCGGAACCACAGGATCAAGCAGTTCCGTTGCTGCGGGAATCCCCTCACGGGCGAGATCCAGCAGCAATCCCCGGGCACGACGCAGACCGGTGTTGATGTCGTAGGAGTCATCGAGATGGGGGTCATTGATCAGCCCCTTCCAGCCGACCGTGGTACGCGGCTTCTCGAAATACACCCGCATCACCACCTCGAGCTGATCCTTCAAGCGCTCGCGAATCGGAGCCAGGCGCTGGGCATACTCCCGGGCAGCTTTGACGTCGTGCACGGAGCAGGGGCCCACCACCACCAGCAAGCGCTGATCACGGCCACTGAGGATGTCTTGAATGCGCTGGCGGGCTGAGGCCACGGTCTCAAGTGCCGCCGCGTCCATGGGCATCTCCTGATGCAAGACAGCAGGGGCCACCAAGGGACGTGTCTCCACCACATGCAAATCGGAGGTGGTGGCCATAACTGGACGCGAGACTCCGACCAAGGCTACGCACCCCGCTCACTGGCAACAGACACGGTCCGGAAGAATGGTGGTCATCCCTGAACAGAGATCTCCATGCTGAGCGATTACCGCGAGCTGGCCGCCGCCCGGGAAGCCCAGGGCGTTCCCGCTCTTCCGCTCAACGCCGAGCAGACCCAGGGACTGACCGAGCTGCTGCAGAACCCTCCCGTCGGTGAGGAAGAGTTCTTGCTGCACCTGCTCAACGAACGGATCCCCCCGGGTGTGGATGAAGCGGCTTACGTGAAGGCCACCTGGCTCAGTGCCGTGGCTCAGGGAGACGCCAAGAGCCCCCTGGTGTCACCACTGGACGCCACACGCCTGCTGGGAACGATGGTGGGGGGATACAACGTCGCTGCCCTGATCGAGCTGCTGAAGCACTCCGACGCTGCGCTGGCTGGCTGTGCTGCTGAGGGACTCAGCCGAACGCTGCTTGTCTACGACGCATTCAACGAAGTGATGGATCTGGCGGCGGACAACCGCTTTGCCAAGCAAGTTGTGGACAGCTGGGCTGCAGCCGAGTGGTTCACCGCCAAGCCCGAACTGGCCGACAGCATCACCGTGACGGTGTTCAAGGTTAAAGGCGAAACCAACACGGACGACCTATCGCCGGCCACCCACGCCACCACCCGGCCTGACATCCCCGTCCATGCCCTGGCGATGCTCGAAACCCGCGATCCAGAGGGCCTGAAGACCATCGCGAGCCTGAAAGAGAAAGGCCATCTCGTAGCTTACGTCGGTGATGTGGTGGGAACCGGCAGCTCCCGCAAGAGCGCCATCAATTCGGTGCTCTGGCACACCGGCCATGACATCCCCCACGTACCCAACAAACGGGCGGGCGGCGTAATCCTTGGCGGCAAGATCGCCCCGATCTTCTTCAACACCGCTGAAGACTCCGGTGCCCTGCCGATCGAATGCGATGTCACCGCACTGAACACCGGTGATTTGATCACCATTCACCCCCATGCCGGCACGATCGAACGGGACGGCAGCGTGGTGAGTCGGTTCAAGCTGAAGCCCACCACGATCAGCGACGAGGTGCGGGCCGGCGGTCGCATCCCCCTGATGATCGGTCGCGCCCTCACCGACAAGGTGCGCGCCAAGCTTGGCCTCACCCCTTCGGATCTGTTCATCCGCCCCTCAGCCCCGGCAGACACCGGCAAGGGCTTCACCCTGGCGCAGAAGATGGTGGGCAAGGCCTGCGGTCTCGCGGGCGTCCGACCCGGCACCAGCTGCGAACCGCTGATGACCACCGTCGGCTCCCAGGACACCACCGGCCCGATGACGCGGGACGAAATGAAGGAACTGGCCTGCTTGGGCTTCTCCTCCGACCTTGTGATGCAGAGCTTTTGCCACACCGCTGCCTATCCGAAGCCGGTGGATCTGCAGACCCAGAACGAACTGCCCGACTTCTTCGCCCAGCGCGGTGGCGTGGCCCTTCGGCCCGGTGACGGCATTATCCACAGCTGGTTGAACCGGATGCTTCTGCCCGACACCGTCGGCACCGGCGGCGACAGCCACACCCGCTTCCCCCTCGGCATTTCCTTCCCAGGCGGATCTGGGGTTGTGGCCTTTGCGGCCGCCATCGGCGCCATGCCGCTGGACATGCCGGAATCGGTGCTGGTGCGTTTCAGCGGATCCCTGCAACGGGGTGTCACGCTCCGGGACGTGGTCAACGCCATCCCCTGGGTGGCCATTCAGCGGGGGCTACTCACCGTTAAAAAAGCCAACAAGAAAAACATGTTCAACGGCCGGATCATGGAGATCGAAGGTCTGCCCGACCTGAAGTTGGAACAGGCCTTCGAACTCACCGATGCCAGTGCCGAGCGTTCCTGCGCCGGCTGCACGATCAAACTCTCCGAAGACACGGTGAGCGAATACCTGCGCAGCAATGTGACGCTACTCAAAAACATGATCGCCCGCGGCTACAGCGACGCCCGCACCCTGGCCCGCCGGATAAAGGAGATGGAGGCCTGGCTGGCGAACCCGCAGCTGATGAGCGCTGACGCTGACGCTGAGTACGCGGAAGTGCTGGAAATCAACCTCGACGAGCTCACCGAACCGGTGGTGGCCTGCCCCAACGATCCCGACAACGTAAAGCTGCTCAGCGAGGTGGCCGGTGACCCGGTGCAGGAGGTGTTCATCGGCTCCTGCATGACCAACATCGGCCACTACCGCGCCGCAGCCAAGGTACTGGAAGGCGCCGGCCAGAACACGGCGCGACTCTGGGTTTGCCCCCCAACGCGGATGGACGAGGAGACGCTGAAAGAGGAGGGTTATTACGCCACCTTCGAAGCCGCCGGGTCCCGCATGGAGATGCCGGGTTGCTCCCTCTGCATGGGCAACCAGGCCCGCGTGGAGGACAACACCACCGTGTTCTCCACCAGCACCCGCAACTTCAACAACCGCCTCGGCAAAGGAGCTCAGGTTTACCTGGGTAGCGCCGAACTGGCCGCCGTCTGCGCCCAGCTGGGACGCATCCCAACCCCAGAGGAATACCGCAGCATTGCGGCCGAGAAGATCGATCCCCTCTCCGACGAGCTCTACCGATACCTGAACTTCGATCAGATCAGCGGCTTTGAGGATCAGGGGCGGGTGGTCAGTGCTGACGACGAAGCAACCGTTCTGGCTCAGGCCTGATCCCGGATCACCTCATCTGTATCTGTGCCATCCCTGAGCGAACCCACACAACGACACCACCTCCTGGGCTCCAGCCGGAGCATCAGGAGGTTATTGGAGCGCCGCTGGCTGGTGGTGGTTTTAGCTCTGGCGCTCACGGGCCTTGGGGCTGCCATCACCGGCCTGCTGTTCACCAGCGGCATCAACCTGCTGCGGGATTGGCGGCTCGATCTGCTCGATGAGTTTCCAGCCTGGGTGGTGCTCCCCGCCCTCGGCGCCATCGGCGGGATGATCTCGGCCTGGCTGATCACCAACCTGTCTCCGGCCGCTGGCGGAGCCGGGATTACCCACATCATGGGCTTCCTGCGCCACCGGTCGGTGCCGATGGGTCTGCGGGTGGGCCTAGTGAAACTGGTGGCCGGCATCATTGCCATCGGCTCGGGTTTCCCCCTGGGCCCGGAAGGCCCCGCCGTTCAGATGGGCGGCTCCGTGGCCTGGCAGATGTCCCGCTGGCTGCGGGCACCGGTGGCCTTTCGCCGGGTGATTGTGGCCGCAGGTGGCGGTGCCGGCATTGCCGCCGTGTTCAGTGCTCCCATCGGTGGATTCATCTACGCGATCGAAGAGCTGCTCCACTCCGCCAAGCCCATGGTGCTGCTGCTGGTGATCATCACCACCTTCTCGGCCGACACCCTGGCAGATGTGCTGGGCTTTCTCGGCCTCAACCCCGGGGGCGGCGGACTCAACAGCACGATCGGATTTCAACTGGAACGGGAGTACACCCCCCTGGTGCGCTTCCTACCGGTGGATCTGCTGTATCTGGTCGCTCTCGGTGTGGTGATCGGTGTACTGGCGGAGCTCTACACCCGCTACGTGCTCACCATGCAGCGGCAAGGCAACCGTTGGTTCGGAGACCGACTGATCCTGCGCATGACCGTGAGCGGGCTCGTGCTGGGCTGCGTCTATGCAGCCCTGC
>NZ_JBGKDP010000068.1:0-1740 GCF_042954245.1 Parasynechococcus sp. | reverse complement strand
CAAGGTGGTGGCGTCCGGAACCGAGCTGGCCATCGTGGTCGGCGGAGGCAACATTTTCCGGGGCCTCAAAGGCTCCGCCGCTGGGATGGAGCGGGCCACAGCCGACTACGTGGGCATGTTGGCCACCGTGATGAATGCGATCACACTTCAGGACGGCCTTGAACAGGCGGGTGTCCCGACCCGTGTTCAAACCGCGATTGCGATGCAGGAGGTGGCTGAGCCCTACATCCGCCGCAAAGCCATCCGCCATCTGGAGAAGGGGCGCGTGGTCGTCTTTGGTGCCGGTTGCGGCAATCCCTTCTTCACCACCGACACCACCGCGGCGCTTCGCGCCGCTGAGATCAATGCTGATGTGGTGTTCAAGGCCACCAAGGTGGACGGCGTCTACGACAAGGATCCCGCCAAACACGCGGATGCCGTGAAGTACGACAACCTCGGCTTCCAGGACGTCCTCAGTGGAGAGCTGGGAGTGATGGACAGCACCGCCATCGCCTTGTGCAAGGACAACAACATCCCGATCGTGGTGTTCAACCTGTTTGAACCTGGCAACATCGGCAGAGCAGTCGCTGGGGAGCCGATCGGATCGCGCATCGGCGAACCGCTCTGAATTCAGCGCCAACGACCTCGTCCAGCCCCTCTTCCTCTCCCATGTCGACCCAAGATCTCGAAGCCAGCATGCGCAAGTCGGTGGAGGCCACCCAGCGCAACTTCAACACCATTCGCACGGGGCGTGCCAATTCATCGTTGCTCGATCGCATCAGCGTTGAGTACTACGGCGCTGATACGCCGCTGAAGTCACTGGCCACCCTGACCACGCCGGACTCGCAGACGATTCAGATCCAGCCCTTCGACCTGTCCTCCCTCGGGCTGATCGAAAAGGCCATCGCGATGAGCGAACTGGGCTTCACCCCCAACAACGACGGCAAAATCATTCGCATCAACGTGCCGCCGCTCACCGAAGAGCGCCGCAAAGAGTTCTGCAAGCTGGCCTCGAAATACGCTGAGGAAGGAAAAGTTGCGTTGCGCAATTTGCGCCGCGATGCAATCGACAAGATCAAAAAGCAGGAGAAAGACGGCGATTTCTCCGAAGATCAAAGTCGCGATGAACAAGACGCAGTCCAGAAGACCCTCGATAAGTTCATTGCCGAACTCGAGAAGCACCTGGCCACCAAGGAAGCCGACATTCTCAAGGTGTGAGCGCTGCCGCTGGATCCGTTTGTGATGTCCTGATCGTCGGGGCTGGGGCCGCAGGTTCCGCTGCGGCCTTTCATTTGGCGGAAGCTGGCCATTCCGTCAAGCTCTTGGAACGCGACGCTGAACCACGGATTAAACCCTGTGGTGGAGGCATGGCGGCATCCGTACAGCAATGGTTTCCGTTTCCTCTGGACCCTGCCGTTGAGCAGGTGATTCAGCAAGTGGATTTCAGCTGGTGCCTGGACGACCCAGTGGTCGCCGCACTTCCCGGCGACGCTCCCTTCTGGATCGTGCGCAGGGAACGTTTGGATCAACTTTTAGCCGAGCAGGCAGCCCTGGCCGGTGCTGAATGCATCGCAGGGACGGAGATCAACGCCATCACCCGCATTGGCGAAGCTTGGCAGGTCACGGCCCAGGACGGACGCCAATGGACAAGCCGGGCCGTGGTCATTGCCGATGGTTCCGGGTCGCCTTGGCCCCAACAATTGGGCCTGGGCCCCAAACAGATCCAGACCGCAACCACGATGTCGGTGCGTCTGGAGGGCC
>NZ_JBGKDP010000067.1:0-2027 GCF_042954245.1 Parasynechococcus sp. | reverse complement strand
CGTGATGCCCCGCCTGGTGCCGTGGGGTCAGACGGCGTTGGTGGAGGGAGCCGTGCATCCGGTGCTGGATGGCTCTGCAGCAGGTGCAAGGGGCGCTCGGTGGCGCCACACCACTGCGGGTGATGACCTCCAGCGGAGCATTGCAGTCTCCAGACAGGCTGCAAGCCAAAGAAACAATCCTCTCGGGGCCAGCGGCCGGCATGGTCGGGGCAATCGCCGCGGCGCGGATGGCCGGCTTTGAAGGGGTGCCGGTGCTGGGCTTCGACATGGGGGGCACGTCGACGGATGTGTTCTGTGTGGCTTCCGCCGATGGGCAGGCCTTGCGGCAAGTGAAAGAACAGACCGAGATCGCCGGCTTGCAGTTGCTTGCCCCACGCCTGCCGATTGAAACCGTGGCGGCCGGAGGCGGATCGGTGCTGGAGCTGCAGGGTGAGCGGCTGCGGGTGGGGCCCCGCTCCGCTGGAGCGCAACCGGGCCCGGCCTGTTATCGCGCCGGCGGACCGCTCACCATTACCGACACCAACCTGCTGCTGGGGCGACTTCAGGTGGACCGCTTCCCGCCGGTGTTCGGCCCGTCCGGGGATCTGCCACCGGATGTTGAGGTGGTGCGGCATCGCTTCGCCAATCTCGCGGCAGCGCTGGGGCAGACCCCGGAGCGGGTGGCATCTGGGGCGTTACAACTGGCGGTGGAAACCATGGCCGCTGCGATTCGCCGGGTATCGCTGCATCGCGGTGAGGACATTCGCGGCGGGGTGTTGGTGGCCTACGGGGGGGCTGGTGGTCAGTACGCCTGTCGCCTGGCGGATGAACTGGGGCTGAACACAGTGCTGTTGCATCCCATGGCCGGAGTCCTCTCCGCCTTTGGCATGGGCCAGACCCGCCAGCGCTGCCGGCGGCAGGTGCATCTCGGCGTTGCCCTCGCGCCTGATCTGTTGGCGGCCCTGCCGGATCAGGTTGAGCGGCTGACGTGTGAAGCGCAGGAGACCTTGTGTCGCCAGGGGGATCTCGCTGATGCCGATGCGGGGGAGCCGGAGGTCTGGGTCAACTTGGCCCTGCGTTATCCCTCTGCCGAGCAGACCCTGGTGCTCACCTGGTGCGCCGAGCAAGGTGTTGATGCCGTGATCTCGGCCTTCCAGGCGAGCCATCATCAACGCTACGGCTACTGCATTGATGCCGATCAGGCCCTGATTGTCGAACAGATCAATGTTGAGGTCACAGCACCCCAACAGTTCGATATCACAGCCGCAGCTGAGATGGCCGAACCAACGCCAGGGGTGGAGATATTCCCGCAGGTGTCGATGCACCTGGATTCGAGCGGCTGGACGCAGGTTCCGTTGCTGAACCGCAGTGCCCTGCCGCCGAATCAGCGGATTGCAGGCCCGGGTGGCGGAGGGGGGCACGCTGTTGCTGGAGCGCCGGCAACCCGCGGTCGGATCACCTGCGCTGGCACAGGCTGGTGCCCATGACCCGTTGCAGGCGGAACTGTTTCGCCACCGCTTAATGGCGATCGCTGAACAGATGGGGGAACAGCTGCGGCAAAGCAGTCACTCCGTGAACATCCGCGAGCGCCTGGATTTCTCCTGTGCGTTGTTCGATGCCACGGGTGCCCTGGTGGCCAATGCCCCCCACATTCCGGTGCACCTCGGGTCGATGGGAGACAGCGTGCGCGACCTGCTGGCCCAGGTAGCGACCGGTGATGTCGCACCGCTGCAGCCTGGCGACACGCTGCTCAGCAACGACCCTTTTCATGGCGGCACTCACCTGCCCGACGTCACCGCCATCTCGCCGGTGTTCTGCAACGGGGATCAGCCCAGCTTCTTTGTAGCCAGCCGTGGCCATCACGCCGATGTGGGTGGCATCGCTCCCGGGTCGATGCCGTCCTTCAGTCGCACCATTGCTGATGAGGGCCTGCTGTTTGTGCGCCAGCGCCGGGTTCTCGCCGCTGATTTGGAAGCGGTGTGGAGCGGCATGGCGACGCCCCCCCGCAATCCTCCGGAGCTGCTAGCCGACCTTCAGGCGCAGGTGGT
>NZ_JBGKDP010000066.1:0-24407 GCF_042954245.1 Parasynechococcus sp. | reverse complement strand
ACCGGATGATCTGGTGCGCTACGGCCTAATCCCGGAATTCATCGGCCGGATGCCGGTGAGTGCTGTGCTGGAGCCCCTGGACGAAAGTGCATTGCAGTCGATCCTCACCGAACCCCGTGATGCCCTGGTGAAGCAATTCCGCACCCTGCTGAGCATGGACAACGTGCAACTGCAGTTCGCCGATGACGCCATCGAAGCGATCGCTCAGGAGGCACACCGGCGCAAGACCGGGGCCCGCGCCCTGCGTGGCATCGTTGAGGAACTGATGCTGGATCTGATGTATTACCTCCCCTCGCAGACATCGGTGAAGGAGTTCACCATCACCCGAGCGATGGTGGAAGAACACACGGGCGGCAAGGTGCTGCCGCTGCCTAGCACGGACCAACAGAAGACCGCCTGAGTTCTTGGCTGCCGCTGACCACCTGGAGGTGCCGCGACAGCATGGCCTGTTCAACCACCACGGCATTGACCTCGGCGACGGTTCCGTCGCCCACTATCTAGAAGGCCGTGAAATCCTGCGCAGCCCGTTGGAAGAGTTCAGCCAGGGGCAACCGCTACAGGTGATCAACTACGCCGAGGCGTCTCCGCTGGGTGTGACCCTGCGCCGGGCCATAGGGCGCCTGGGGGAACAGAATTACAACCTGCTGTTCAACAATTGCGAACACTTCGCCACCTGGTGCAAAACCGGACACCATCGCAGCAGCCAGGTGGACTCGGTTCTGGAACGGGCCCGCGACTGGAGCGGGCTGATGCCATCGGCGCTGATGAGGGGGCTGGAACTCCTAGTGCAACGGGGCTTGCTCGATGACGACGCCCGCACGATGGCCAAGCGGGGTGTGGAGAAGCTGGAATGCCTGTGCATCTCGCTGCTGAGCAAGTTGGAAAATCTGCTGGAACGGGCAGGAGACGGGACGGATCGCCGGCTGTTGCTCACGGGCCAGCGCCTGGCCGATGAGCTGGCCGCCGTGGAAGACCTCAAACAACGGATTGATGCCCTGCTCCAGCAGCACCCCGCCCTTCCAGGCTCAGAATCCTCTGAGTAATCTCCTCTCAACGCTCGCGGCGCATGAGTTCGGCCTACCAGCCGCTGCATCACAAATACAGGCCCCAGCGCTTCGATCAGCTGGTGGGGCAGGAGGCGATCGCCGCCACCCTGGGCCATGCCCTCACCAGCAATCGGATTGCCCCGGCCTATCTGTTCAGTGGCCCCCGAGGTACCGGCAAAACGTCCAGCGCCCGCATCCTGGCCCGCTCGCTCAATTGCTTGAACAGCGAGGGGCCGACGCCAGAGCCCTGCGGCACCTGCGAGCTCTGCACCACGATCGCCGCCGGCACCGCCCTGGATGTGATCGAGATTGATGCCGCCTCCAACACCGGCGTCGACAACATCCGCGAACTGATCGAACGATCTCGCTTCGCACCGGTGCAGGCCCGCTGGAAGGTATACGTGGTGGATGAGTGCCACATGCTCTCCACCGCAGCGTTCAACGCCCTGCTGAAAACCCTCGAAGAACCGCCGCCGCAGGTGGTGTTCGTGCTGGCCACCACCGACCCGCAACGAGTGCTGCCGACGATTCTCAGCCGTTGTCAACGCTTTGATTTCCGGCGCATTCCGCTCGATGCCCTCAACAAGCATCTGAGCTGGATCGCTGAACAGGAAGCGGTCAACATCAAGCCTGAAGCCATTCATGTGGTGGCCCAGCGGTCGCAGGGAGGCCTGCGGGACGCGGAAAGCCTGCTGGATCAGCTGAGCCTGCTGCCGCCACCAATCGAAGCCGCTGCAGTGTGGGATCTGCTGGGAGCAGTGCCCGAACAGGAGCTGTTGGAGCTGGTGGGGGCCATGAGCAGCGCCGAACCTGTGCAGCTGCTGGAAGCCACCCGCAACCTGCTGGACCGAGGCCGGGATCCCGGGGCCGTGCTGCAGGGCCTGGCCGGGATGCTGCGGGATCTGGTGCTAATGGCGGCTGCTCCAGATCGGCTGGAACTCACCAGCGTTTCACCCCAGTTCCGCGAGCAGCTGCCCGCCCTCGCCAAGGCCATCGGCAGGGCCCGCTTGCTGCAATGGCAGGCGCAACTGCGCGGCACCGAGCAACAACTGCGCCAAAGCGTGCAGCCGCGCCTGTGGCTGGAAGTGCTGCTTTTGGGCTTGCTGGCGGAACCGGTGGCGACTCAGAGCGCAGCCGCAGCTCCAGCCCCAAGACAACCAGAATCAACGCAACCGGCAGCAGCAATCCCAACGACAACGCCAGTCGCCACTCCAGCTCCTGCCGCCGCAGCCCCAGCAACCGAGGCGATCACCCCCAGCCCAAAACCTACCCCTGCGCTGTCACCGGAACTGCCAATGGTCTCCACCCCTGCACCGGCGGCCAGCACCAACCTGCCCGAGCTGTGGCAACAGATCCTGGGCAGTCTCGAACTGCCTTCCACCCGGATGCTGCTCTCGCAACAGGCCCAACTGGTGCACCTAGATGCCAACCGAGCCGTTGTGCAGGTGGCAGGCAACTGGATGGGGATGGTGCAGAGCCGGGCATCACTGCTGGAACAGGCAGTGGCCAAAGCTCTCGGCGGCTCAAGGCAGCTGGTGCTGGAAGCCAGCAACAGCACCATGCCACCCCCGATCACAACAGCCCCGCCAGCGATCAAGCCCCCCGCATCTATTCCGGCGCCAGCTCCGGTGCCAACCCCAGAACTACCGCCCACCCAAGCCAAACCGATAGCCACCAACCCGGCACCTGCACCGGCGGAATCCAGCACTCAACCCAGTCCACACCCCTCAGGCCTGGATCGTCAGGCCCGTAATCTGGCGGACTTCTTCAACGGTCAGGTGCTCGACGTTGACGACATCAAGTGAGTGGACTATGAGACGTCGAACCTCCACCTGGTGATGTCATCAAACAGGAAATAGCCTCAGGCTTGAACCGGATGGTCTTGACCATGACTGGTTTTGGCCCAGACCAAGCGTTTGGGGAGAAGTGACATCCGCAACGTCACCCAAGGAATCACAACAAACCAGTGGCCCAGATAGGCAATCGCCACCAGGAGATTGGCCAGGCTCGCGGTGGGAATCGCCGGCCCCTCGCTGCCACCCCGACACCCGCGCCAATAGGCCAAACCAGAAACGCTGAAGGCCACCACAGACAAAGGCCAGTAAACCGGCACGCTTCGGGTGACCAGAGCCATGCTCAGATCAGCGAAGGACACCACCGGCAGGGCGTATTGGAGCAGAAAAAAGGCCGTCAGATCCCAGCGCTGGCGAAGACTGAGCTGCGCTGAGGTGAGCACCGGCCAGTAATCGAAGAAGCGCTGCAATCCGCCTTCCGCCCAGCGCTGCCGTTGTTTCCAGAAGGCCTGGAGACCAGAAACCGCCTCTTCTTGAACCGGAGGATCCCATAGCAATCCTACCAAGGCCCCATGGGTCAGCAGCCGGAAGCTGAGATCAAGGTCATCGGTGACGGTGTCTTCATTGAAGCCGCCGCTAGACTCGAGCACGAAGCGCTTGATTAGCTGTCCGTTACCCCGCAGCTCAGCCACCCCTCCATTGGCCAGTCGACCCGACTGGATGACCGCATCCAAAGCCATCTCCATCGCCTGGGATCGGGTCAACCAATTGCGATCTGCATCAATCACGGCCTTGCGTAGCTGCACCGCCGACCAGCCACCCTCCAGGGCGTAGGGAACAAGGCGCTCGAGCAAGTCGTCCTGCAACTGGGCATCCGCATCAAGCACCAGCAGCCACTCACCGTTGAGGCGGTCCAAAGCGGTGTTGAGCGCACCCGACTTACCCCCACCGGCATTGCGCTGGCGATGGATGACATTCAGTTCAGGGTGCTGCGTGGCCAGATCGTCCAGCAACTCAGAGGTGCGATCAAGACTGCCGTCGTCGATCACCCAAGTGGTGAGCTGTCCGGACGGATAACGCAGAGAAGTGAGCCGTTCCACCAAACGCGGCACCACCGCCTCTTCATCGCGGGCAGCTACCACCACATCAAGGCTGGGAAGCTTCGCCGGATCAATCGCCGGCACGGACTCCGATGACCCACGCATCAGCTGCCCGCGCATGACGGAACGAAGCCCATAGCCCCCGAGCATCAAGGCAAGGCTGATGGCGGGCCAGAGCGAACGGGCGGGGTCCAGCCAATGGGGAGCTGCACCAGCACATCCACAGGCGAACAGGAACGCTGCCGATTTCACCCGACGGTGATCACCCGATGTGGCGTTCGAGCTCATCCAGTTGCCCAGGTGGAGAGGACTTTAAGGGGACTGCGCTGGTGTGGAGAGGGGGCCGTAGACAGTCCCTGGGTAGTAATGACTCAGGATGCGCTCCACAGGCCAGCCACGCGAGGCCAGGTCGATCGCTCCAGCCTGAGACAAACCGGCCCCATGGCCGAAGCCACCACCCCGCACCAGCCAGCTTTCAACCCCCTGAGGCTCCAACACGAACAAGGTGCTGGGCAGTGTGCGAAGGGTGCGACGGATGGCATCCAACTTGAGGATCACTGGATCAGCGGCGTTGCTGCCGGAGATCTGCAGGGCCAGCACCCGGCCGCTGGCGCCCCGCTCCAGCACCTTCAATTGCAAAGGCGAAACCAGCGGGTCTGCGGCTGCTCCGAGGGCCTGACGCAAGGTCGGACCAGAAAGGGTTCGGGTCCAGCGGAAGCGAGGGTGACGCTGGCCATAGGCCCCGTTGCGATCCGCCAGCAACGCCTGCACCGCCTTGGGCTGCTGCAGGGGCAAGGGATGACGGTTGCTCCAGTCCTCATCCCCATCCGGCTTCGCACGCAAATAAATGGTGGGCTGCATGGCCCAGGCTTCCGGCCCGGCAGCCATCATCCCGCCATTGGTAGCGTGATACACCGCGCTGATGGGCTGGTTGTTCAGGCTGAGCAACTTGCCCTGCGTGGCTGCAATCGCCTCGCGCACAGCAGCTCCCGCATGGCGGGGATCGCTGTAGACCTGACACTGGATGTCGCTGCAGAGGTGATAGCCATCAATGCTGAAGCGATGGCTGTTGGCCAGAGCCCAGGTGCGCGCCAGAACGGTCTGAGCCTGCAACGCCGCCATCGGTGAACCGGCACCGATCTCATGGGGCACCACCCCTTCGAGGTAGCGCTCCACCGGCACCTGCTCCACCAGCGTCCAGCTGCCGTAGGCATCCCGTTGCAAGCGGAAGGGCCCCTCAAAACGTCCACCCGCCCAGAGCAACCCATCCGAAGCTTCAATCAAGACAGGGCCTTGCAGGGGGCGTCCCCCCTCCGGCGTCTGCAACACCGGTTCGACTGTACTGGTGACGGTGCTCTGCCAATCACGCACGGCCAGACCCTCGGGCACAGTCGAGCCTTCCGGCGCCCACACCTCCCACTCCTTGGGATGGGCCACCTCGGCCGCAACCCCAAGAGCACGCCAACTGGAGGCGACACGATCCGCGGACTCAAAGCTGGCGTAGGGACCTGCAATCCGGCGAGCCAACTTAAGCGAACGGGCCAAGGCAACGCTTCGCCAGGTGATCACGAAACCTGAACCACTGCCTTGATCCCCGGTGGCGTCGCGAAGGCTGAGCGATCCGGCAAAGGCACGCAGATTCAAAGGAGCGGCGGTTGCCGTGGCACCAAGGTGATCCTCCAAAGCCACCCAGAGCACAGGCTCTAGGCCCTGAACCGGCGGTAGATCTGCCACAGAAGGATGAGTCACCCGTTGAACCGGTTCCACCACAGCGGGTTGCAGGCCATCACCCTGCTGACGGGCGCGGCAGCCCAGACCCATGCAAAGCAACAATGTGAGCGTCAGCAGCCGAATCATTCAGCAGGGAGCACGTCGGGACGTATTGTTGTCGTTTCTGTCCGAACGAGCAGATCAATGCCCAAGCTGAAGACCCGCAAAGCTGCCGCGAAGCGGTTCAAAGCAACCGGCACTGGCAAATTTCTGCGTCGTCGCGCTTTCCGGAACCACTTGCTGGACCACAAAACTCCCAAGCAGAAGCGTCATCTGGCTACCAAGGTCGTGGTGGACCGCACCGATGAAGAGCGTGTGGCCCTGATGATGCCCTACGCCTGAGCACAGCTGCTCGGACGAGACCGTTCAACAAGACCTGATCCAACCCTCCCAACCTCATGGCCCGCGTTAAGAGAGGCAACGTCGCCCGTAAACGCCGCAACAAGATCCTGCGGCTGGCCCGTGGCTTCCGTGGTGGCAACGGAACCTTGTTCCGTACAGCAAACCAGCGGGTGATGAAAGCCCTCTGCAATGCTTACCGCGATCGTCGTCGTCGCAAGCGCGATTTCCGTCGCCTCTGGATTGCCCGCATCAACGCCGCTGCACGCCTGAATGGTGTGAGCTACAGCCGTTTGATGGGCGGTCTCAAGAAGGCAGATGTGCGCCTGAACCGCAAGATGCTGGCTCAGCTGGCGGTCGTTGACCCCGGCAGCTTCACCAACGTTGTGGCTGCAGCTAAGAGCTGAATTTCCCAACCGTGAACCTGCTGCCCCAGACCTACCTGCTGGGCCTGGTCGGCCTGCTTACCATCGTTGCGGTGGTCGTGGGCCGACAATTTTTCCGTGTGCGTCGCGATGAAGCACGGCTGATTGAACTCGAGAAATCAGACACGGTCTCGTCACGACAGGCATCTGACCTCTACGAGCTCGGATGCGTTCAATTGCGCAAGCGGCTGTATCCGCAAGCGGCGGCCACCTTGAAGCAGGCACTGAAACGCCTAAGTGGTGAGCCGGATGAAGCCCGTGCGCTGATCGAAAATGCGCTCGGCTTTACTTTGGCCGCACAAAAGGATTATTCCGGTGCCGCCAAGCACTACAAGCTTGCTCTGAAGGCAAAAGCGGACTACCCCGTCGCCCTCAACAACCTGGCGTTTGCCCAGGAAAAACTGCTGAAGGACGCTGAAGCGATCTCCCTCTATGAGAAGACGCTTCAACTGGAACCAGACAACGCCACCGCGAAGAAAGGGCTGAAGAAACTCAAGCGTCGGAACAGCTGAGGGCTTTCAGATCTGCTTGGTCTCTCACAAAGCTGGGTTCACCAGAGCGGCTGAACCGGAGGTTCCTCTTGGCAGCCGGGGGTCATCGCGAGGCGTCCACCCACTCCAGTGCTGGGGTTGGCCACATTGATCAGGCGAGGTGCCTGCCAGCTGGTGGGACTGAAACCTTGGAGGCCGAGGAAGACGCCGCCAGGCTCAAGACCAGCAATCAGAGGATCCGCCAAGGGGATGAGATCAAGCTGAGCCGACTTGGCATGGAGATTGCCTTGAACCGGTGTGGTGACAGAGCCAAGGGTCATCGTTCCCCGGAGATCCACCATCTGGCCCATCGCCGTCATCTGGTTGATGTCCAACGTGACATCAACGGTGGGATTGCCATCAAAGGGTTCAAACGTGCCGCACCATTGGCGGGGCAGCGATGCCGCCAGCTCAGCAGCGCGTGCGACAGGGTCGAAGCTCTCGACTTCGATTGCATCGAGCTCCAGAGGAACTGCCAGCTGAATCGGATCCAGAGGCAGCTGAGGATTGGTCTCAAACGGCACCTGGCTGCCAGCCGGGAGATCCATGGCAAGCAGGAACGGCATGGAAGACGATGGATGATGAAGGAAAGGTAGGCCCTTTTGCTCACACGCGTCATGGATTCGCCCTCCCTCACCTCCGACCCCCTGACCATTGGCGGGCGTCAGTTCAACAGCCGCCTGCTCACGGGCACCGGCAAATATCCATCAATGGCATCGATGCAGCAGAGCATCGAGCGATCCGGCTGCGACATGGTCACGGTGGCTGTGCGCCGGGTGCAGACCGTGGCGGCAGGACATGAGGGCCTAATGGAGGCCATTAATTGGCAGCGGATCTGGATGCTGCCCAACACGGCGGGCTGCACCGATGCCGAAGAGGCGGTGCGCGTCGCAAGGCTTGGACGGGAGCTCGCCAAGCTGGCGGGGCAGGAGGACAACACCTTCGTGAAGCTGGAGGTGATTCCTGACTCCCGGCATCTTCTACCCGATCCGATCGGCACTTTGAACGCTGCAGAACAACTGGTGAGGGAAGGGTTCACGGTGCTGCCCTACATCAATGCAGATCCCCTTCTGGCCAAACGGCTGGAAGACGTCGGATGCGCCACGGTGATGCCTCTGGGCTCTCCGATCGGCTCGGGCCAGGGGCTCAACAATGCCGCCAATATCGGTTTGATCATCGAAAACGCCGGGGTGCCGGTGGTGGTGGATGCCGGCATTGGTGTTCCCAGCGAGGCCGCACAGGCCCTCGAAATGGGCGCCGATGCCGTCCTGGTCAACAGCGCCATCGCCCTGGCGGGCGACCCCGCCGCCATGGCCTCGGCCATGGGCCAGGCAGTGATGGCCGGGCGGACCGCCCACCTCTCCGGGCGCTTGCCGCGGAGGGATCAGGCCTCTGCCAGCTCACCGACCACGGGCATGGTGCATTCGCCTACATAGGTGAAGAGACGTGAAGCCTGCTTCATAAAGGCAGGCAATGAGCATTTGGACTCATAAGGTCCGACCAGTCGCATTGGACCCATGTCGGTCACCACGGAAGACGGCGGTCGTCTCAACGCCTTCGCCAAGGAGCCACGCATGGAGGTGATGGACGTCGCCACCAGTCAGAGCCGCAACCGCAGCTCAATGATGATGCTGCTCAGCGGTGGATTGATCGTGACCGCAATGGTGGCGGTAACCGTCGCCATCAGCTGAGACAGTTCACACTGAAAATCCCTGTAGTAACTTGCCAAGACTGAGCATCACGCTCGTTCCAGCAGGAGTTTGGGATGAAAGTTCTCGTTCTCGGCGGTGACGGCTTCTGCGGCTGGCCCTGTGCGGTGAACCTGGCGGATCAGGGCCACGACGTGCTGATCGTGGACAACCTCAGCCGTCGCAAGATCGACATCGACCTTGAAGTTGAGTCGCTGACGCCGATCGTGAGCATCGGCGAGCGCCTCAAAGCCTGGGAGGAGACCGGCGGCAAACCCATGCGGTTTGTCCACATGGATATCGCCAATGAGTACCAGCGGTTGCTGGATCTGCTGCAGAAGGAGCGTCCGGATTCCGTGGTCCACTTCGCGGAACAGCGGGCAGCCCCCTATTCGATGAAGAGCAGCGCCACCAAGCGCTACACCGTCGATAACAACGTCAACGGCACCCACAACCTGCTGGCCGCCATGGTTGAAAGCGGTCAGGACATCCATGTGGTGCACCTAGGCACCATGGGCGTCTACGGCTATGGCTCCCACCGCGGCGCCACGATCCCCGAGGGCTACCTCAAGGTGGAAGTGCCCCAGCCCGACGGCAGCCGCTTCGAGGAGGAAATCCTCCACCCGGCAAGCCCCGGCAGCGTCTATCACATGACGAAGACGCTCGATCAGCTGCTCTTCCTCTACTACAACAAGAACGACAAGGTCCGCATCACCGACCTGCACCAGGGCATCGTCTGGGGCACCAACACCGATGCCACCGACCGTGACCCGCGGCTCACCAATCGTTTCGATTACGACGGCGATTACGGTACGGTGCTGAACCGCTTCCTGATGCAGGCCGCCATCGGCTACCCGCTCACCGTTCATGGCACCGGTGGCCAGACCCGCGCCTTCATCCACATCAGTGATTCTGTGCGCTGCGTTCAGCTGGCGCTGGAGAACCCTCCGGAGCAAGGGGAACGGGTGAAGATCTTCAACCAGATGACCGAAAGCCATCAAGTGGGCGAACTGGCCAAGAAGGTGGCCGCTTTAACGGGCGCTCAGGTCAACAACCTGCCGAATCCCCGCAATGAGGCGGTAGAGAACGATCTGATCGTGGACAACCGCTGCTTCATCGAGCTGGGCCTCAACCCCACCACCCTTGATGACGGCCTTCTGAAGGAAGTGGTGGAGATCGCCACCCGCTACGCCGACCGTTACGACCGCAACCGCATCCTCTGCACCTCCGCCTGGACCAAAACCCAAGCCCAGGCCATCGGCACCGCGTCCTGAACGAGCTTCATCCTTGAAAGTCGCCTTCTTCACCGAAACCTTCCTGCCGAAGGTCGATGGCATCGTCACCCGTCTGACCAAGACGGTGAAGCATCTGGTAGACGCCGGCGATGAGGTGGTGGTCTTCTGTCCGGAAGGCTGTCCGGATGAGTACATGGGTGCTCGCCTGATCGGCGTTCCAGCGATGCCGCTACCGCTCTATCCCGAGCTCAAACTGGCCTTGCCTCGACCGGCGGTATCAGACGCGATCGATGCGTTTCAACCCGATCTGATCCATGTGGTGAACCCAGCGGTGCTGGGGCTTGGCGGCATCTGGCTCGCGAAGAACAAGGGCATCCCCCTGGTCGCCAGCTATCACACCCACCTGCCCAAATACCTCGAGCACTACGGCTTGGGAATGCTGGAGCCACTCCTGTGGGAAATGCTCAAGGCCGCCCACAACCAGGCCCTGCTGAATCTGTGCACCTCCACTGCCATGGTGAAGGAGCTCAGCGACAAAGGCATTCAGCACGCTGATCTGTGGCAGCGGGGCGTGGACACGGAGTTGTTCCGTCCCGAGCTGCGCAGCACGGAATTGCGCCAGAGGATTCTCGGAGGCCATGACGACCGGGGTGCCCTACTGCTCTACGTCGGCCGCCTCTCTGCGGAGAAGCAGATCGAACGGATCCGCCCCGTGCTCGAGGCCCTTCCCGATGCACGGCTGGCCCTGGTTGGGGATGGTCCCCACCGCCAGCAACTGGAGAAGCACTTCGAAGGAACCGCCACCACCTTCGTCGGTTACCTCGCCGGGGAAGACCTGGCAGGGGCCTACGCCAGCGGCGATGCCTTCCTCTTCCCTTCCAGCACAGAAACGCTGGGTCTTGTGCTCCTGGAAGCCATGGCAGCCGGTTGTCCCGTGGTCGGCACCAACCGCGGCGGCATTCCCGACATCATCACCGACGGCGTTAACGGCTGCTTGTATGAGCCCGACGGCGCGGATGGCGGCGCTGCAAGCCTGATCGAGGCCACCCGCCGTCTGCTGGGGAACGATCTGGAACGACAGGCTCTGCGCAGTGCTGCCCGTGCCGAAGCCGAGCGCTGGGGCTGGGCAGGCGCCACCGAACAGCTGCGGACCTACTACCGCTCGGTACTGTCAGCGCCTCAACTCACGGCCGCCTAACGCTGCCGGGTCCGCTCCCACTCCGCCAGTACCTTCTTGGCCATCGGCAGAGCGTGAACCGATCCACCTCCAGGGGTGTTCTGGGCAAAGGCCACCACCACGATCTTGCCGTCGGGATAGGGGGCATAACAGCCGAACCAGGCGTGATCAGGCCCTCCCGTGCTGTCTTCAGCCGTTCCGGTTTTGCCAGCCGCCGGAGGAATGCCAGGACCATTGAGGCCGGCACCAGTGCCGGCCTCCACCACTTTACGCAAGCCCTCCCGGATCGTCTGCAACGTGGACGGCTGGATCGCCACCTTGGTACGGTGCTCGGGGCTCAGCCAGTCGATGTCACCGGCCGCAAGATGCGGCGTCACCAACCAACCGCCATTGGCGAACACCGCATAAGCGCGGGCCAGCTGCAGGGGGGTGATCTGAACCACAGACTGGCCGATGGAAGCACTGGCCATGTCCTCAGGGATCCAGGGGCTGGTGCCGGGATCGGTCCAGCCGCGGCCACGGGCAGCCCAGTCTTCATCCCCTACCAGCCCGACGCTCTCTTCCCAGCCGATCTCAATGCCAGTTTTCTGCTGAAAACCCAGCTGATCAGCCGCCTGTTTTAGAGCCTTGGAGCCAACTCCAACCCCCACTTGATAGAAGAAAGTGTTGCTGGAAAAACGCAGGGCATCGGCATAGCCGATGTGGCCGAAGCCAGCCCCATTGTGATCCGGGAAGCAGTGGCCGCCGTAGGTGATGCAGGCCTTGGTATGCAGCTTGGTGTCGGGGGGAAATTTGCCCGACTCCATGCCGGCCATCGCCGTCACCAGCTTCCAGGTGCTGCCGGGGTCATAAGGATTCATGGCCCGGGACAGCAACGGTTTCCTCGGATTGGAGAAAAGGGCGTCGTACTCCTTCTGGGTGGTAATCAGCTTGGAGAAAAAGTTCGGATCAAAGCTGGGACGGCTGGCCAAGGCCAACACGGCACCCGTGGCCGCCTCCAACGCCACCACAGCGCCACCGGGCTTGTCCGCCAAGGCCTGCTCCGCCACCCGCTGCAGATCCAGGTCGAGGGTGAGCACTAGATCCTTGCCTGCTTGGGACGGTCGATCACCAAGGTTGCGCTGCACCTCGCCCATGGCATTCACCTCGAGCATCTGGCCGCCCCACTTGCCACGCAAATGGCTCTCATAGGCAGCTTCCACACCCGTGCGACCAATCCGGTCGCGGATCTTGTAGCCCTTCTCCGCCAGGAACTCAAATTCGTTTTCCGTGATCGGCTGGGTGTAACCGAGAGCGTGGGCCGCCAGGGTTCCGTTGGGATAGGACCGCAGGATGTCGACATCCACCTGGGCGCCCCGCAACCCCAGGGCCTGTTCCCGGAAGCGCAGCACCTGTTCCGGCTTGAGATCGAGGGCCAACGTGGTGCGGTAACCATCCCGATCCAGGCCCTTCTGCCGGCGCTGATCAAGCAGATTAGGCTCCAAGTTGAGCAGCCGTGCCAAACGATCACGGAGATCAGGCCAGTCGTCATCGCTGACGAGACGTGGCTCGAGATAAAGCGAGTAAGTGAGTTTGCTGGTGGCCAGCACCCATCCTTTGCGATCGAGCAACCGACCGCGGATCGGCGAGCGGGGCACAAGACGGATGCGATTTTCGTCCGCTAGTTCACGAAAGCGTGATCCCTCCAGCAGCTGCATCCAACCCAGGCGGCTGACCATGGCACTGCAAAACAGCAACACCACCACCAACAGCACAAGGGGTTGCTGACGTAGACCGGTCTGACGCTGCTGTGTGGAACGGGTCATTCCTGCTGCTGCTCTGGCAAGCGGCGGCGCAACTCCTCGAGGCGCTCTTCAATCCGCCGCAAGGTGGGCAGCAAGTCGTCAGGGCCCTCCTGGCGTTGTTCAACCGTTGTCGGTTCTTCCACAGAGACCGAGACCGGCATCACCGGATTGCCCAGCCCGGGGCTCACGGCATCCAGCTGTTCTCGCACGTCGCGCGCCACGGGCTCACCCTCCTGACGCAAATCAGCGATAGGGTCCTCTGACCCGGCCGTGAACGCCTCCACCACCTTGCCTGGACCCCCCTGCCGGGCCCGCTCCAGCACGGCCAGCCCCACAGGGAGCACATCCTGCATCAGTGACAAACGCAACTGGTCGAGCGGATTGTCGGAGTTGGAATCGGCGGCCATGGGGCCAGATCAACGAACCCCAGTCTGTCCCGAAGGAAGCGCCAATGTCGAACAAGCGGAACGGTCCGCCGCCAGGGACCAGCCCATCACCCCACTGAGCACCATCAGCATCAGCACAGGTACCAGGGCTTTCTGGGTGGTGTCCAACAGAACCCACTCGCGCCAGGCACGCCAGAAACGGCTGCGCTCAAAACGGCGATGTTCGCGCGTTTCGTCGCGCTGACGCTGCCGGATCGCCTTGTCCACCCAACGCTCGAAGGCCCGTTTCTTGGTGATCGTCATCTTGCGTTCCACCTCGAGCATCTGCCCGGAGCCCAGCCCGGGATGAAAGGTGCTGATCAGCTCCAAGCTCTTGAGGAACATCTCCACAGCGCCATCGTGAACTGCGGTGGCGTGATCATCCAGCTGGCCCCAGTCAAGTTCAGGGTAAAAACGGCTGCGATTGGCCGTGATCTGATCCTCCGTCAGCTGACCGGGCTCCCGCAGCCAGCGATCGGTGTTGCTATCGAACCGCCGCCAGTAGAGGAAGGGGTTCAAATAGATCGTGCGGCCACCCAGCTGAAGGCTGTCCTGCTGCAGCTGAACATCCTGCTGTTGTGTCGCCGTCATATCCCAAAGGCCGATGGCTCAAGGTATCGGTGATGTAGGGCCGTCGCCAGCCGCAAATCACTCCCACTCGATCGTGCCGGGGGGCTTGCTGGTGATGTCGAGTACCACCCGGTTCACGCCTTTCACCTCATTCACGATCCGATTGGAGATGGTCTCCATCAGGTCGTAGGGAAGGCGGGACCAATCAGCGGTCATGCCGTCCTCACTGGACACACAACGCAGCACGATCGGCCAGGCATAGGTGCGTTTGTCACCCATCACCCCAACGGAACGCACCGGCAGCAGCACGGCAAAGGCCTGCCAGATGTCGTGATACACGCCAGCATCCTTGATTTCCTGGCGAACAATCAAGTCGGCATCACGCAGGCAATCCAGCTTCTCGTCGGTAACTTCACCCAAGATGCGGATGGCCAGACCAGGCCCCGGGAAAGGATGGCGGCGCACGATCTCTTCGGGGAGGCCGAGGCTCTGGCCCACCTTGCGCACTTCATCCTTGAAGAGTTTGCGCAGGGGCTCCACCAGCTTGAACTGAAGATCCTTGGGAAGACCGCCCACGTTGTGGTGGCTCTTGATCTTCACGGCAACCCGTTCGCCCGTCTTGGGGTCCACGTTGGTGCCAGCGCTTTCGATCACATCGGGATAAAGCGTGCCCTGGGCCAGGTAATCGAAGGGTCCGAGCCGCTTGCTCTCCTCTTCGAACACACGAATGAACTCCGTGCCGATGATCTTGCGCTTCTCCTCCGGATCGGTGATGCCCTTCAGCTTGCCGATGAAGCGCTGGCGAGCATTGATGTACTCCACATTGATGTTGAACTTCCGGTCGAAGAAGTCCATGAGGAATTCGGGCTCACCCTTCCTCATGAAGCCCTGATCAATGAACATGCAAGTGAGCTGATCACCGATCGCCTTCTTGAGCAGAAAGGCGAGGGTTGATGAATCCACCCCCCCGGAGAGAGCCAACAGGACGCGCTTGTCGCCCACCTGCTCCCGAACCAGGCCAACGGCCTCATCGATGAACGCCGCGGTGGTCCAATCCGGATCACAACCGCAAACGTGATAGACGAAATTGCGGATCAGGGCCATTCCGCAGGTGGAATGCACCACCTCAGGGTGGAATTGCACCCCGTAGAGCTTGCGCTGCAGGTGCGCCACCGCCGCCTCCGGCGTGTTAGCGGTGTGGGCCAAGCGCACAAACCCCTCGGGCAGAGCCTTCACCGAGTCGCCATGGCTCATCCACATTGTCGAACCGTTGTCGACATTGGTGAGCAGATCTGTGGGGTCGTCCACTTCCAGGGGCGCCTTGCCGTATTCAGCCTTGCCGGTGGCGGCCTCCACCACGCCGCCGAGCTGTTGCACCATCAGCTGCATCCCATAACAAACCCCCAGCACGGGAATGCCCAGATCCCAGATGCCGGGACCGCACAGCGGCGCATGCTCGGCATACACGGAACTGGGGCCACCGCTGAGGATGATTCCCTTCGGAGCCATGCGTCGTAGCTCTTCCACCGAAGTGCTGTAACCGAGCACCACCGAGAACACCTCGGTCTCGCGCACGCGCCGGGCAATCAGCTCCGAATACTGGGAACCGAAATCGAGGATAACGATGGCCGGCTGACGCTGACCGTCGGACGAAGGCTGGGACATCGATCCTGGGAGGTATCGCTCGCTGACGAGCATCAATCCCTCAATGTAAAGAAGCGCTTCTCCCCCTCCGGTCCCCACCAGCGCAGGGTGCGACTTCGGTCGAACAGGACAGCACCAATCTGCATCGACCAGGTGCCATATCGATCCACATAGGACTGGCTGCGCCGCTCCACGATCGCGGCCAGATGCTGCCCAAGGGCGCTGGCTTGATCGGCATCCAGTGCCTGAAAGGCCTCCTCAACGGATGCAGCACCCCGCAGTTGCAGCAACTGGGCAACCGGCAGACCGGCATCCAGCCCCAGTGCCACCAGCACCTCCAAACGGCCATCGGCCAGGTGGTGATGGGTGTGAAAGATGCCTCCGGCCAGCTTGATCAATTTGCCGTGGTAGCCGAGCAGCAGCAGATCGCGAACACCGGCCTCCGCCGCGGCCACCAGCACCGGCCCCACCCAGTTCCCCACCTTCAGCACGAGCCCCAGACCCTGCTGGCGGGCCAGATCCAAGCCGTTCTCACCGATCACCAGAACGAGGCGTCCCTGAAATGCCGGATCCGCAGCGAGCGCCCTCAGATCTGCCAACACCTGCTGCAGTTGATCCGGTGCGGCGCTCCGCTGCACCTCCGCCTGGGTGCCGATCAAGGCAAGACCATCGACAACGCCGAAGGCGGCATTGCTAGTGCGTTCGGCCAGGACACGGCCCCTCGGAAGAATCGGCTGGACCAACAAGCCCCGACCGGGCGGCACTAGGAGCAGAAGATTCCGCTCCAACAGCTCACGGGCAAAACCGGAGAGGCAAACATCTCCCTCAGAGCCAAACCGGCCCACCCCTTCTCCGGCCTGCAGCTCGAGCACCGGCTGGGATGCGGCGATCCAGGCCACCCGCACCCAGACCTCAAGATCCCGCGTCAGATCAAGGCCAGGGCCTGGATCACAACGGCTGATGCCCAGGGCCTCTCCTTCCCCCAGAGAAGCCGCCGAGCAGACAGGCACCTGCAGAGACGGTTGATCCGACCCCTGACTCAACTGCTGGTCAGACTCAAACGGCTCACCAAGCAACACCTGAAGGGCCGCCTTGGCCGCCGCCGCCACCCACACCGGCAGGGTCAATCCAGGGCTGGAGGGGGCGATGGAACCGGACAAGCTGTTTTCTAGAGTCGTCGATTGGCATCCCCCGCGCCATGCAGGACAAGCTCACCCTGATGATTCCGGGCCCCACCCCGGTGCCGGAAACGGTGTTGAAGGCCATGGGTCGTCACCCCATTGGCCACCGCAGCGGGGAATTCCAGGCCATCGTGCGGCGCACCACCGAACAGCTGAAGTGGCTGCACCAGACGACAAGCGACGTGCTGGTGATCACCGGCAGCGGAACCGCTGCCATGGAAGCGGGAATCATCAACACCCTCAGCCGCGGCGACAAGGTGCTCTGCGGTGACAACGGCAAGTTCGGCGAACGCTGGGTCAAGGTGGCCCGCGCCTACGGACTGGATGTTGAGGTGATCAAAGTGGAGTGGGGCCAACCCCTCGATCCAGAGGCCTTCCGCTCGGCGTTAGAAGCCGACAGCGCTAAAGCGATCAAGGCCGTGATCCTCACCCACTCGGAAACCTCGACAGGGGTGATCAATGATTTGGAGAGCATTGCCCGTCACGTGAAGGCCCACGGCACGGCGCTGACCCTGGCGGACTGCGTCACCAGCCTTGGTGCCACCAACGTCCCGATGGATGAGTGGGGACTGGATGTGGTGGCATCAGGCGCACAGAAGGGCTACATGCTTCCACCGGGCCTGAGTTTTGTGGCCATGAGCGCACGAGCCTGGGAGGCCTACGAGCGCTCCGATCTGCCCAAGTTCTATCTGGATCTGGGCCCTTACCGAAAAACAGCGGAGAAGGACAGCAACCCCTTCACCCCGGCAGTGAACCTCTACTTCGGCCTGGAGGCTGCTCTGGAGATGATGCAGAAGGAAGGCCTGGAGGCAATTTTTGCCCGCCACGCCCGCCATCGCGCCGCCGCCCAGGCGGGCATGAAGGCGATGGGCTTACCCCTGTTTGCCGCCGAAAGTTGCGGCAGCCCGGCCATCACCGCGGTGGCCCCCGAAGGCATCGATGCAGAACAGTTGCGCAAAGCCGTGAAGGAGAAATTCGACATTCTTCTGGCTGGCGGACAAGACCATCTGAAAGGTCAGGTGTTCCGCATCGGCCATCTCGGCTATGTCTGCGACCGGGATGTGCTGACCGCCGTCGCTGCGATTGAATCCGCCCTTCAGTCCCTTGGCCTGCACAAAGGCAGCATGGGAGCAGGGGTCGCTGCAGCCTCCGCTGCTCTTGGCTAGAGTACAGATGGCAAAAGCGATCTCACCACTTTGCGGGTGTAATTCAGTGGTAGAATGTCAGCTTCCCAAGCTGAATGTCGCCGGTTCGAGTCCGGTCACCCGCTTGAACAAATTTCAAACGCTCATCAAGAACGAGGCTTGATGAGCTGAAGAACCTGAGGCCTAGCAAATACAGCACGGCGTTCGTGACCAAGGGCCTGCAAGATCAACGAGCCCGCCTCATTGATTCGGCCATCCTCTGCGCAGTGGCGAGCCTTAGCAAACAAAGCTTGCGCTGCTGATTCGTGATCCTGACGTTGTTGAGCAGCCGTCTCAGATTGTTTTGTTTTCGTAAGCGTCAGGGTCAACGTTCGAGTTCTCTCATCAACAAAATAGTAGCTCTAATTAATATTTAAACCATCCGACACGCGATCTGCGGGATTGCCGAACAACAACCTCGATTGCTTGAATTCAGATCAGGTACCAGGTTCCTCTGCGTTGCCCCCCAGATCAGCAATCCTGTCCCGCAACTGCGAGCAACGGCACTGATCGCCTTTGGCTTCAGCGAGGGCGAGCGCGAACTCCAGCTTTTCGAGCTGATGATCACCTTCAAGGAAACCTGACCGGGTCCAAATGGTCATGCCATGCAAAGTGCGAGAAGCACAAGCATTGGAGGCAGGGATGGTGATTGCCATAGTTGCCTTTCTTTTTATTTTGGCACTGCGCGCCACCCCTACGCGACATCGCAGCTCGCTTCTGTTTCGGCCTCCTGACCCCAGGCATGGTTCTGGGAGGACTCTTCAGCCATTTCAGCTTCTGGCAGCGGAGCTGTGCTCTCCAACAGCTCCCGCGTTTCCCGCAACAGAGATTCAACGCCCTCGAGCGTGTAGATCTCTTTGTCAGGGACAGCATTCAGATCCTTCTGCTGCTGGCGCAGTTGGAGCTCAAACGCTTCCTGACGCTGTTCCAGTTTCACCAAGCGCTGCGATAAAGCCGTGATGGTTTGCGCGAGATCTTCCGCAGTGCGGGTGATTCGAAAGGACACGGAGGACGTCATCACCGAAAGCTGATGGTTACGCTGATGACAACACAGGAGCGCCGCTGTCTCAAGATCAAGCTGACATGACGCGATCGAGACTGATGCCTTCCTTGGCAACGCTGGCGCTCTACCTGCTGGCAGGAACCGCCATCGGCCTGCTGGCTCTGTTCAGCGGCATTCCCGCTGCACCTCTGGCGGGGGCCTTACTGGGTGCTGGCATCGTCAGCATGAGCGGCCAGCTGGAACCAGCCACATGGCCACCGGGAACGCGCACGGTTCTTGAGATCGGCATCGGCACCGTGATCGGAACCGGCCTCACGCGAGCGTCGTTGGAACAACTGCAACTCCTCTGGAAACCAGCGGTTCTGATCACCCTGGCGCTGGTGCTGACAGGACTGGTTGTCGGCCTGTGGACCAGCCGCCTGCTTGGCATTAATCCCATCGTGGCCTTGCTTGGCGCTGCTCCGGGTGGCATCAGTGGCATGAGCCTTGTCGGCGCCGAATTCGGCGTCGGTGCCGCGGTGGCCGCCCTCCATGCCGTGCGGCTGATCACCGTACTGCTGGTGCTGCCGTTGGTGGTGCGATTGATCGTCCCCTCGACAGCCGGGAGCTGATCGATACCTTGGTACCATCCGCAACTGACGTCATGGGGCCCATCAGGTCATCGCTGGTTCTCTCCGCCGCGGCCCTGATCGGCGCGCTCAGCGGCGTGACCTCCCCCCTGCAAGCGAACGAAGCCACCGAGGAGAAGGGCGCCAATATCTATTGCTTCATGCGGTCCAACGGAAACGACCACGAGGTGAGCTGGAAAGCCGCCTACGCCGTGATCAAACGGCAGCGCAGCGGCGTGTTCAAAACATCCCCGGAGCATGCCTCGGTGATGATTACGGAAGCCGTCGTCCAGAACCCCGACAATTTTCCCGACTGTGGCCAGTTCCTTGGTGATCTGTTCGGCGGAAACACCCAACCAGCCACCGCTGCCGCCCTTGCAAACTCTTCCTCCATCACCGAAAGCACCATCGAGAGCAGCGACGACACCACGCGCTACAGCTACTGACCCCTCAGGGCTTCTCAGGCTGACGCTTCTGGCTTCCGTGTTGATGGCTGGCTGCCAAAGCAAGCAACCCGCGGCGCCTGCCAACACACCAACGCCACTCGTCTCCAGTTGCCTCGGCGACTTCCGTATGGATGACCTTGAGCTGATGGTTGAACGCTGTGATGAGGCCATCGAGCAGACACCGGATCAGGCCGATCTGCATCGGGACCGCGCCCTTGTCTTGACTCTGCTTGGCAATCAAGCCAAAGCCTGCGAAGACGTCGCGTTGGCACTGTCGCGGTTGAAGCGGTCGAGCCAGCCGGTCGACCCGATGCTGCCGCACGAACTCCAGGTGCGTCAGAGCAGCTGCAAACAATCCCGCACCATGGCGGGAAGTGATTGACGTTGCAGCGACAAGCGCCGGGGCCCCAGCAACACCTCGATCCGTTCCGCCTTGCTCGCCAACAAGCCATCCACCAGCTGATCCGCTGTGCCGAGCTGCAGCCAATGGCAGGTCAGGCCATCCCCCATTCCCAGACGATGACAGCGGTCTTCGGCTTGGTCGAGGTCGCCTGGCGTCCAGGGGCGTTCCAGCAACACCACATGACGGGCCCGGTGCAGGGTGAAGCCAAGGGCACCGGTGCCGAAGGTGGCTAGCAGACAATCGTTCTGACCCTGCTGAAACCGATCCACACTCTCTTGGCGTTCAGCAGGGCGCTGGCGACCGGTCAACAACTCGCCGCCGAGGGTTTGCTGCAACAGCTGCAATGGAGCCACAAAGCCACTGAACAGCACCACAGCCTCGCCTTGCCGGCGCAGTGACTCCACCAGCTGCTGGGCCACCGGCAATTTGAATTCCGCAGCGATCTGGCGAATGGAGGTGAGCAAAGCCAGGTGCTCAGCATCCCGTCGCACCTCTCCGAGCCGCGCCCGACGCCGGTAGTCATCCAGCACCAGCTCAACACGATGGTCGAAACCTGTGAGCTCAGCCTCCGACAGCACCACTGGGTGAAGACGTCGCTGCTTGGGAGGAAGATCCACCACCTGCTGCTTGCGGCGATGCAGGATCAACGGTCGAGTCAAGCGTCGCAGCTCCTCCAGCTGATTGGCTCCGGAAGCCTGCCAGCGTTTGCCGGTTCGACCCTCGCGCCAATGCCCCTGGCAATACAGCTCCTCGAACTGGCGTTGATCCCGCGCAATCGGATGGTCCATGGCCGCAAGTAGGGGATACAGCTGGGACGGGCGACCGTTCTTCATTGGAGTTCCCGTGAGCATCCAGATTGCCCGCAGGCGGGGATGACGGGCCAGACGAAGCAAAGAAGCCGTGCGCTGCGCCTGAAGCGACTGGGCGTAATGCGCTTCATCCACCACCAGAAGCGTTCCCGCTGGCGGCAGGGTTTCGGGCAGGCGAGCCCAGCTCACCAACTCCAGCTCAACCCCAAGGGCCTCTGATTCCCGGCGCCAGTGGGGATGCAGACCGACGGGAGCCACCACAAGCAACCGCACCTCAGCGCAGCGCATCAGAGCACGGGCCGCCAATAGAGCTGTAAGGGTCTTTCCCAGCCCCATCTCATCGGCCAGAACGGCACCACGACGGGCCAGGAGCCAACGGACCCCGGAGCGTTGATGGCGCAGAGGCTGACGGCCATCCTGCAGAGCTTCGTCGAGATCCGCTGCAGCCACAAGGGTCCGGTGCGGTGGCAGCGGCGGCAAGGGCTGCTGGCACCAGTCGAGCCACTCCTGCAATACGGAGGTGACAGGAAAACGGCTCCCCAGGGCCTGCTGAAGAGCATCGGCTGCGGCCAAGGGGAAATCCCAGCCATGGCCGGGGCCGATCCAACGTCCCCTGGGCTTGATCCGACGCAACTGGGACTGGGTCACCGCATCAAACGGGCTGACCACGCGGATCAGTCCTGCTGGAGAGAGATCCAGGCAACAGGTCAATGTGGGTTTTGACGGCACCAACAGCCACCCCACAAACAATCACTCTAGTGAACTCAGATCAGCATGTAAGCATTGAAATTAAGATTCACATCACAGGCTGAAAAATTATCGAAAATGCAGTGTTCGACACATTGACGGGCTTTTCATTCAAGGCAGAATTACCCCAACCGATGCATTCGGATGCATAGCAGGGACGCGGTTTTTCTCGACGAACTCTGTCCCAAATTGCGCGTCCGAAGATGGCGGCAGTTACTGCACACTTTTACCGGGCAAAGTTGCATTTATTGCGGCAAACCTTCTGAATCTATTGATCACATTCACCCCCGAGCCAAAGGCGGGTTAAATGTTACTGAAAACTGCGTTCCGGCTTGCCTCTCCTGCAATGGTCGCAAATCTGACGCCGATGTTTTCGATTGGTACCGGCGACAGCGCTTCTATGACCCACGCCGCGCCATGGCGATTCGGGCCTGGATGGATAGCGATCTACGGCTCGCCCTCCGCCTGCTGCAGTGGGCCCGACCGGATCACCCCATCAATGAGCCCGACGACTTCCCAATCGCCGCTCAAGCTGCCTAAGGCTCACCAGACCCGGCAAACTTCAGAGGAATGATGCCGCTGGCAAATGGAGGCCTGAACACCAGGGTCTTCCGGAGCCAGCGCCAGCTCACTGGCGAGCAGAGCGCTCGTCAGGATGGCCCCAGAGCGCGAGCGATGCAGAGAGGAAGACGTCACAACAGTACATTTGACCTAGTACAGGTATGCTGATGCTTGCTGATCTTGTTAAGCGGTCGCATCCTCTGGCAGCTGACGCCAAGCTGCTGGTGCTGGGCGGTGGATACAGCGGACGTTGTCTGGCAAGCCTGGCCCGCGCCATGGGAACGCCAGTGCTTTGCACACGCCGCTCGCTCGACGCCGCCGAGGTTGATCTGCTCTTCGACAGCAATGGTCAGGACCATCTCGACCCGGCTTCCCTGGAAGGCGTAACCCATCTGCTGTGCACCATCCCACCGGATCGTGAGGGGAACGATCCGGCGTTGTCGAAGCTGCTTCCAACGCTCAGAAGCCTGCCGCTGCGCTGGACGGGCTATCTCTCCACCACAGGGGTTTACGGCGACCGTCAGGGCGGTTGGGTGTCGGAGCAGGACGACGCAGAGCCAGCGCTCGACCGCAGCATCCGCCGCCTGGATTGCGAAAAAGCCTGGCTGCGCTGCGGGCTGCCGATCCAGATCCTACGTCTGCCGGGCATTTATGGCCCTGGCCGGTCGGTGCTCAACGGCTTGCAGCAAGGGCGTGCCCGCTTGATCGACAAGCCCGGCCAGGTCTTCTGCCGCATCCATGTGGAAGACATCGCAGGGGCCTGCTGGCACCTCATGCATCACGCTGAGCAGGGAGCTCCAGCGGTCCCGGCCGTCGTGAATGTGGTGGATGACCTCCCGGCTCCCACAGCCGAACTGATACGGCATGCGGTATCCCTGTTGGATTGTGCCCTTCCGCCGCTGGAGCCGTTCGACCAGATCGTGGAGAGCATGAGTCCGATGGCTCAGTCGTTCTGGAGCGAGAACCGCCGCGTCAGTAATCACAGGCTCTGCCATGAGCTCGGCTACCGATTGCTGCATCCGAACTACCGCGTCGGGCTGCAGGATTGCCTGAACCAGGACAAACTCAATCCGTCTGACCTGCGTTCTCCCCCTCGCTCAACCAACGGTTGAAATCGAAACCCTCGCCTTCCTCAGGCAGGGGAAGCCCAACATCCTCAAAGAAACGGGAGAGATGCAGTTCGATCCAGCCATTGCTCAGGCCAGAGGCCAAACCCACCAACAGACACCCCAGCAGCAGCAAACGCAGCACAGCGATGGGCTCCCACGATTCCACAAACCCTAGGCATGAGCTGGTGATCGCTCTCGGCGATCCCGCGGGCATCGGCATGGAAGTGATGCTCAAAGCCCTTGCCTCACCCACGCTCCCCCCAGAGCTCCAACCCCTGCTGGTGGGTTGCCGACGCAGCCTGATCAGCACCCACGTGCGACTGCGGGAGCAAACGAGCCTCCCCCTTGCCAACCCCGCAGCACTCAGGATCGACGACCAACCGCTTCAGGAAATCGTTCAGCCAGGACAACCCACCACCAGCGGAGCCGATGCTGGGTTTCGCTGGCTCACCCGTGCCGTTGAACTGCTTCAGGCACGGGGGTCCCGAGCCTTGGTCACCGCTCCCATCGCCAAGCACCTCTGGCATGCAGCCGGCCATCGCTATCCCGGGCAAACCGAACGGCTGGCGGAGTTGGCTGGATGCCAGCGCTCCTCAATGCTGTTCACCGCCGTCTCTCCAACCAGCGGTTGGCGCCTGAACTCCTTGCTGGCCACCACCCACATCCCCCTCAACCAGATCCCTCAGGCACTAACTGCAGACCTGGTGCACCACAAACTGAACGTGCTGGATGGGTTCTGTCGACGCTTCACGCCCAAACCACATCTGCGCGTTGCCGGTCTGAATCCCCATGCCGGTGAAGCCGGTCAGCTGGGCCACGAAGAAGCCGAC
>NZ_JBGKDP010000065.1:0-4317 GCF_042954245.1 Parasynechococcus sp. | reverse complement strand
GATTTGAGCGGGTAGCCATAAGCAAACCGCGACCAGTGCATGGAATCTCTACCGGGTGCGTTCGGCTGTGGTCAAACGCTGGCGGCTGTAGCGCTATCCCTTTGACGACCAGATGCTGCACATCCAGATCGGCCTGGCTGATCCGTTGGCTGTAGTGAATCTGGATGTTGCCGATCCCGATCCATTTGCCGTGTCTCCCGGTCTGGTGTTGGCGGGCTGGACGCTCGAGCAACCCGGTGCCTATGCCTCGAGCGTCAGCTTGATGAGTGAGCTTGGGCGCCCCTTAGCTGATGGTGAGGTGATTCGTCGTCAACCGGCCGTGACGCTGGATGTGCTGATCCGGCACCGCAGCCTCCTCTACGTGGCGCCGGACTTTCTCGGCTACATGCTCGCCATCGGGTTGTGCTGCATGAGTTTGCTGATTACTCACAGCCGGGATGATCTGACCCTGGCGGCTGTGGTCTCAGCCGGAGACAATTTTGTCTACATCGCCGGGAAGCTGCCGGTCACAGCCATGGCGGGCTTCATCGGAAATCTGCAGCTGATTATTTTCCTGGGAATTTTGTATGTGGTTGCGGCTGATGAGTTGATTGACAGCCATCTGTGATTGTTCTCAACGAGCGCGTTTCCCAGGTGTTGCGCGTGTTGCTGTTACCCAGCTATGTGGGCATCACGCTGCTCGCTATTTTCATGATCATTCCGTGACTGAGCCATCCCGCACCGAGATAACGGAGTCTCAGGCCAAGGGGCTTGGGGCTCTGATCACGTCGTTATTGACGCTATTCCTCCTGGTTCTGGGAGCCCTGTTCATTCAGCCCCGGTTGTCGGAAGGTAGCCAGCTGTTGCCTGATCGATATGTTCTGACTGCGGATGAAGTTGCAGCACTGCCGCAAGGCACGCTTCCCGTGGTGTTGGATCGACGCCTCGGTCAGGATCAGAACGACTTTCTCTTTCGTCTGCTGAAGCTGGTGCTGGAGCGCAGCGGCACCCCCTTTGCCCTGGGTTTCAGCGCTGCTGTGCAGCCGCAGGATGAGGCGATTGCTTCTCTCGCGGAAGGGCAAAAGGCGGGTCGGCGGAATCCCTTGCAGCTCTCGGTTGGTGTCTACGGTGCCGGCCCTGAGTTGAACCGTCGTCTTCGGGCGGTGCCCATTCCGGGATGGGTGGAATCCTCGGGCTGTGGGCAGGATGGACCAATCAGGCATCCCTGGCCGAATTGCAAACGATCCGCAGCCTTCAGGACCTCCACAACGCATCGTTTTGCTGCAAGGACTGGGCTGGAGCGATGTTGAGATTTTCGATCGTGCTGGGCTGCACATCTACACCGCTCGGTCGGAAAAATTGCTGCGCTTGGTGAATGACAACCGGGTGCAGTTGTTTCCCCCGGTGTGGCGGAACTTGAAGCGGAGGATTCTGTTCTGACGTCGTTCTACCCGCAGATGTTGCTTGATCCTCATCTGTTGATTGTTTATCCCTTTGCGGGTTTTTTCTATGTGGCTCTAGAGAGCACGGAGCTGGTAGCCGCGATTCAGACCGGTTTTGAACGGGTGATCGCCGATGGCTCGTACCAGCGCTTTGTTGAAGAAGCGACCATAACGCCCTAGTTAAGGCGCTAGCTCAAACTGCGATCGCGAAGAATTCTGGTGCTTCAGAATCCTGAGGCGGCTGAAGTGTTGGCTGATGTGAACCCAGAGCGCTGGATTGTTCCCTGAAACGATCTTCTTCGCGGCCGAATCACCAGCGGAAATGATTTCTGCTCGTCTTCAGGATTGAGACAGCTGTGTGTTGATTAGCCGTGCATTGAATCAGGGTGATTCAATGCACGGCTACTTTAAAAGCCGATGACCTGACTTGAACAGGCGACCCACGCTTTACGAAAGCGTTGCTCTACCGGCTGAGCTACATCGGCGGCAGAAGTAATTTAACATTTGCTCTGAATCCAACTGAGACGTTTGTCCGATAATCCCCGCCCCAAATCTGGCCTGGATCCCACCTTGCGGGAACGGTTGCTCAAGGAGTCACAGACCCCCTGGCGTGGGCTTAGATGGCTCGTCTGGTTCGCTCTCTTTGCTTCCGCTGGACTCGGCCTGTTCACGATGGCTTTCCGGGCTTCCGCCGGCGAAACTGTTGATCTGGCTGACTTCGGCATCCAGGGAGGTGCTCTCCTGCTCTTCTCTGGGCTCCTCTGGTTCGACCGGAACAGAGGCGGCAGCAGCGACGGTTGATTCATCGGCGTCATCCGCACTGATGTCTTCAGATTCGTCGTCTTGAGCCTCTGCAACGACGGGCTCAGGAGCAGCTTCGGGCTCAGCCTCGTCAGCTGTCTCCGGATTGACGGCTGAACTCTCTTCGTCGGGCTCTTCGTTTTTAGAGATGTCGTCGTCGCTGACGTATTCAGTGCTTTGTTCTTCAGTGCTGGCTTGACCAGTGCTGTCGTCCGTCTTTGGCTCTGTGTCTTCCACACTCATGGACTCATCGGCTTCCTGATCGCTCGTTGGATCAATTCCTACAGCGTCAGCAGACGACTCTTCTTCAGCTTGCCCCCCTGCATCGACGGGTTCCAGCGTTCTGGCCTCAGCATCAGCAGATTCCTCAGCCGTTCCCAGGTTGATGTCTGAACCCTCTTCCTCTTGTTCTTCGTTTTCAGAGACATCGTCGTCGCTGACGTATTCAGTGCTTTGTTCTTCAGTGCTGGCTTGACCAGTGCTGTCGTCCATCTTTGGCTCTGTGTCTTCCACACTCATGGACTCATCGGACCCTTGCTTGCTCGGCTCCACCGGAGGCTTCGGCCACTCCAGGGCGGGGAGGTTGAGCAGTTGTAGGCCAAGACTGGTTCGTTGCGTTGCAACAGCGTCAGCACGAAAAGCCGAATCGGCAGAGGCAGCTGTTGCTGTTGATCCAAGCAACAGCGCTACAGATTGAATCAGCTGTTGCACTTGCCAGACCATCAAGGCCAGCAATGGACTGACTAGCAAAAGGGTGACCAGGCGCGATTGCCCCGAAACCGGGGAAAACTCATTCGCCAGCACCGCTGAATCGTCCAGCCACCAGAGGATGGGCAGCAGGATGACTGCGGCGATCACCACAGCGGCGCGGCTGCTCAAGCCGCCGTGCGAGGCACTGATGCGGAGTTGATCACTGCTGCGGCTGACGAGCGGCTGACGCAGCAACAGCAGTGAACCCCAGTCGGCGGGCCGTCGCCACAAGGCGACGGCTGGGGCCAAGATCCCCACTCCCCAGATCAGAAATCGCTCCACACCAGGCACGGGGCCCGGATCCGCGCCGGCCAGAAACAGGCGGATCAGCAGCAGCTCCAGGGGGATGGCTCCAAGAGCCAGGCACTGAAGCCAGAGCAGGGGCTCGCTGCGGGGCTGCACGATCGCTTTCGGGGTTAGGTGGTGAGTTTGCGGCGTTGGGTGACCATCTTGAAGGCTTCAATGCGATCGCCTTCTTCCCAGTTAGCAAACCGATCGGTGCCGACACCGCATTCGAAGCCCGTGGCCACTTCCTTGACGTCGTCCTTGTTGCGACGCAGGGAGTCGAGGTCGCCCTCGTAGACCACCTGTTTGCCCCGGTGCACCCGCACCCGGCAGTTGCGATGCAGCTTGCCGGTGGTGACGTAACAGCCGGCAACGGCGCTCTTGCCGATGGTGAAGACGGCGCGCACCTCGGCTTCGCCCAGGGCTTCCTCCACCAATTCTGGTTCGAGCAGACCTTCCATCGCCATCTGGATGTCTTCCAGAAGCTTGTAGATCACGTCGTAGTCGCGTACATCCACCCCGGTGGCATCCGCCGCTTTCTTGGCGCCGGAGGCCATGGAGGTGTTGAAGCCCACAATCACCGCGCCGGAGGCGGCTGCCAAGTCAATGTCGGTTTCGGTGATCTCGCCAGGTGCTGAGAGCAGCACGCGCACCTGCACTTCATCCTTGGGCAGCTGCTCGAGCGATCCGAGGATGGCTTCCACAGAGCCCTGAACGTCGGCTTTGAGAATCAGGTTGAGTTCCTTGAGCTCACCGTCATTCGCCTGGCCGGACATAGCCGTGAGCGAAACGCGTCGTGACGCCATCTGCTGAGCAAGACGGGTGGCACGGGCATCGGAGGCACGATCGCCTACAACCGCCCGGGCTGATTTCTCGTCGGGGTACACCTCGAACTCATCACCGGCGGTGGGCACCTCGCTGAAGCCCAGAGCCTCCACAGCAAAGGAGGGACCAGCTTCCTTGAGGCGTTGGCGATTGTCGTCCACCATGGCGCGTACCTTGCCCAACACCGGACCGGCGGCGACCACGTCGCCGGTCTTGAGGGTGCCGTTTTGCACCA
>NZ_JBGKDP010000064.1:0-7013 GCF_042954245.1 Parasynechococcus sp. | reverse complement strand
GCCACCTGCTGGAGCCTGGAATCAAGTGTCAGCTGCAGGCGTAAATCATCGCCATAGAAGGCTCCCGGGGCGAGGTTAGCCGGCAACGGAGTGCCATCAGCGCCGCGCCGGAGGTATCGGGTTTGCTCATGGCGAGCCAGATCACCATCACGGCTCTGCTCAAGTCCCGCTTGAGGTTGCCGCTCCGCGTTGAGGAAGCCCACCACGTTGGCGAACAACGACGCCTGGGGATACACCCGCTGGGGATAAGCCTCGAGATCCAGTCCGCTGATTCCAAGAGCACGGATGCGATCGGCCGTCTCAGGATCAAGCTCCTCAGCCAATTTGATCCCTGAGGCCTGGGCTCCCATGGCCTTCAGCAGCGCAGGCACGGGACGAGCCAATGGATCCGCCAACACCGCCGCCACATCCTCAGGAGGGCGAACGAGATTGGGTGCATCTCCAGGCATGTTGAAGTAGCGGGGATGGGCCCAGAGCCGAAACCGCTTTTCATCCATCGCGACCAAGCGCCCGGTGCGATCAACAATCGGGCGCCGCTGCCCTAGGGGCTGGGTGCGCTGCGTTTGCAGCTGACGGGCGCGCTGCTCCAAGGCGGGAGCCTGCACCAACTGCAGCCAGGCCATGCGGCCACACAGACCGGTCAGGCCTGCCACAAGGATCCAAAAAATGATCCACAACCGCTTGGGGGGAACTTGGGTCAGAGGAACGACCCGCGCGCGGGACCGCCGCGAACGGACAGGTCGATGCCCTGACAGCCGTGTCATCAGTAGCCAGCTCTGATGGGTTGATCACCCAAGGCCTGGAGCGAGGCCATGGGAGAGGAGGCGGACACTTGCAAAGAGCCCAGATCGGGGCGATCAAGATGCACCAGATTGGCCACCTGCGTTGGCACCAGGCGGTTGGGCTGCTGAGAACGCTTCAACAGATGCTGTTCCATAACAGCGGTTGATTCCGTCAACCGGTGTGCCTGGGTGCGTGTTGCCTCCAGAAGACGGAAGGCCACCGTCCAGCGATGCTGCCAGTGCAACGTGAGACCCGCCAGAACAGCAACCGCCGCAATCAGCCCAAGCAGCGTGCCGTCCATCAGGCGATGGAGCCCCCCAAGGAGAGGGGAGCGTCGTGCAATGCGTCCGGAGGACAGTGACCCTTGAATCAGCTCGAAAGCCGTGGTCGATGCACGCTGTTCCGGAGCGGCAACCACCGGGATCACAGGCGAATAGGCCAGTGAACCACCTGCAGAAAGGCGGGGCAAGGCTCAGAGCAGTAGCAGATTCAGGAACGTCACGGCGTTCCACAGCCCATGCATCAGCACCGAGGGCCACAGGCGTCCGCTGCGGAGCCGCACCAAGCCAAGCCCAACCCCCAACACAGTGAGCGGTGCCAACTCGCCAACACTGATGTGGGCCATGGCAAACAACAGGCCACTGAGCAGGACCCCCGGGAGGGGACCGAGCCGTGTCGCCAACACCGGCAGCAAGGCACCGCGGAAAATCGTCTCCTCAAACAACGGCGCCAGCACAACCGCAGTGAGAGCAAGCAAGGCCAGGGCAAGCGGATCACGGCTGCCTAGCACCAACTCCAACAGCGGATTGCTTCCCCCGGGATCCCCCACTAGGCGCACGAGCAACCACCCCGTGAGCATCACCACCGGCGTCACCATCAACCAGCCCGCCAGCGCATCCCGCAGAGCTGAGAGCAGCGGACGCACACGCCACTGCATCCATCCCCCCAGCGGTGCCCTCTCCTTGTGCAGCGAACGCACTTGCCGCCAAAGGATCAGCAGGCTCGGCAGGGCCATCACGCCGTAGTTGATCACCACGCTGACGGCTTCACGACGAGGACTGCCCAACCCCGCCGTCAGTGCACCCACCAACGGAAACGCCACCAGCGGAACGCCAACGGCACTGATCACCACAAAGCCACCCGCCACCAGCAGGGCCATATCGACCAGGGTCATCTCCGGCCCCTGAACATCAGGCCAGGCCATCAGCCGACCTCGCAGCAGACGCCAGGCCTGACCGAGCAGCAGGAGGACACCGAGCAGGGCCGTCACCAGGGGCAGCACCGTGCTGACGGCCAAACGGAACGCCGCCTGCTCTGCGGCTGCAGCATCGATGCAGAGCGTTGGATCAGAGGCGCCCGCTTCGCAATGCAGCTGCTGGAGCAAAGGGTCGTCGCCTTTGCGGTCGAGGTCCGCTGCGGCGGAACCTTGGCCCTGCAACAACAGGAGCATCTGTTGCTGCCGCTCATTGCGCTCCTCTGAGCTGATTCCCTCCAGGGCCTTGAGCAGCGCATCCCGCGGCGACTCCCCCAGGAGAGCATCCCGCAACAGGACCGGCACCGCTGGTTCAGCAAGAAGCGTCAGCTCCTGCTGCTGAAGGCTCAGGGCCGGTGCCACCGAAGGTCGCGAGAGGCTGTCCATCAAGCCCGACAACCAGATGAAACCAGCCAAAGCGAGGGACAAGGCAGCCAGAAGTCCCTTCCAGCGCGGGGCAGCCGGTTGTGGGGAACTGGGCACCAGCGGGCGTCAACTACCCATGATTGTCCCCCCGAAAGGCCGCTTCCATACGATGGCCGCGCCCTGACGCTGAACCATGCCCCTTCTTCTTCTGGTCCGCCACGGTCTCAGCAGTTTCAACAAGCAACGGCGCATCCAGGGCCGCAATGATCTCTCGAACCTCAGCGAGGAGGGACATGAAGAGGCCAGGGCCCTAGGCCGCTCGCTCCAAGACGTGAGAATCCAGGCCATCTACAGCTCTCCCTTGCAGCGGGCGGCCGCGACCACGGCGAGCCTGCTGGAGACCCAAGGCGGCCAGACACCGGATCCCGTCTTTGATGACGGACTGCTGGAAGTGGATCTGGAGCCCTGGTTCGGCCAGACCATCGACGAGCTGATGCAAGGGTCAACGGAGGCCTACAAGATCTGGAAGCAGCGGCCCATGGAGCTGGAGCTTCAGCGTCGTGATGGTTCGAGGTACAAGCCATTGCCTGAGCTGATGGAACAGGCGCGAGGCTTCATCAGCAACCTGTTGAAGCGCCATCCCGCCAACGGCAACGATACGGTGCTGGTAGTGGCCCACAACGCCATCCTGCGCTGCCTGATGCTGGTGTTGCTGGGGGAACCCGACCACGGCTTCCGGCGGCTCCGCCTCGACAACACCTCCCTTTCCATCTTCAACCTCCGGCCGGGAGAAAACGGCCCCCAGGTGCAGATCGAATGCCTGAACAGCACTACGCACCTACAACCGCTGCCGGAGAAGGGCAAAAACGCCAGGCTGATTTTGGTGCGACACGGCGAAACCGACTGGAACAAAGCCGGGCGCTTCCAGGGGCAGATCGATATTCCGCTGAATGAGAACGGTCGCCGTCAAGCCGCGGCCGCCCGCGATTTCCTCAAAGACATCCCCATCGATCGGGCCTGGAGCAGTACTCTGTCGCGCCCAACCGAAACGGCCCAGATTATTCTCGAGGCGCATCCCGATGTGCCCCTGACCCAGATCGACGAACTGGTGGAGATCGGACACGGACTCTGGGAAGGCAAGCTCGAATCCGAAATCAGAGATGGCTGGTCAGAGCTGCTGGACACCTGGAAACGTGCTCCGGAAACCATGCAGATGCCTGAGGGGGAAACTATCCAGGACGTATGGGCCCGTTCCGTCCGGAGCTGGGGAGAGATCGCTGGCGCACTGAAGCCTGAGGAAACGGTGCTGGTGGTGGCCCACGACGCCGTCAACAAAACGATCCTCTGCGATCTGTTGGGGCTGACCCCGGCCGACATCTGGGCCGTCAAACAAGGCAACGGTGGCGTCACGGTGGTCGACGTTGCCGCCGATCCAGGCCAGCCTGCAGTGGTGACCTGCCTCAACCTCACCTCCCATTTCGGAAGCGTAATTGACCGAACGGCAGCAGGCGCTCTCTGACGTCATGAACGACACCTTGCTGCTGGATCCGGTGCGCGTCCTGCGTGGCCCCGGACATTCGGTTCAGCGCGGTGCAGTCCTGATCAACCAGGGGGCGCTCGTCAGCTTTGACGACGAGGCCCGGCAGCAGGCCCTCGCCCTGGGCATCAAGGCCAGCCCAGCACCGGATCAACTGGTCGCCCCCTGCCTGGTGGATCCCCATTCCATCCTGGAGACCCACTTCAGTGGGGATCAAGAAACAGCCGTGAGCCTGCGGCACTGTGCCGCCGCAGGGGGCTACGGCCAGATTGCCCTGCTTCCCCGCAGCAGCAGCTGGCGCGATTGTCCGGAGCGGCTCCAGGGATTCAGCCTCGATCAGGATCAGACGGCAACGGTTCGCCTGCACCTTTGGGGAGGCTTCAGCCGCGGCGGCAAGGCGGATGAACTTGCCCCCCATGGCGATCTTCTCGAACACGGTGCCATCGGACTGGCGGACGATGACGCCATGGTTCCTCCCCCGTTGCTGGAACGGGGACTGCTGCTCGGAGAGATGGGGGGATGCCCTGTGCTCGTGGCACCCCGGGATCCCGATCTGCAGGGGGAGGGTCTGGTGCGGGAAGGGGTGGAGACGCTGCGGGCCGGGTGGCCAGCGGATCCGATCACCAGCGAGACCCTTCCCCTCAGCCAGTTGCTGCTGCTGCATCAATGCCATCCGGAACGACAGTTGCGGCTGATGAACCTCTCCACGGCAGCGGCGGTGCAACAGCTTTCAGGCTGCGAGTTCCCTCCCCTGAGCAGCGTGAGCTGGTGGCATCTCCTGACCGACCGCAGCATGCTGGCCAGCAGCGATCCGGGCTGGCGCGTCTGCCCTTCCCTCGGTGGCCCAGACGATCGCCAGCAGTTGATCCAGGCCGTTCAGCAGCGAACGATTACCGCCGTGGCGGTTCATGCTGTTCCTCTGGATGCGGAAGACATGCTGTTGCCAGGTGACCAGCGCCCCGCAGGCCTCAGCGGCCACCATGTGGTGCTTCCTGCGCTGTGGAATGCCATGGTGCGGCCGGGCCGCTGGACCGTGGAAGATCTTTGGCAGGCCCTCAGCTTTGGGCCGTCGGCCCTAATCGACCAGCCCCCTGAACATCTTGAGCAGGGCAGCCGGCGTTGGCTGCTGTTCGATCCCGATCAACGCTGGACCATCAGCAGCCACACCCCTGGAGCACCGCTTGCCGCCAACATTCCCTGGCTGGGCCGCGAGCTTCAAGGGCGCATTGTGGCCTGTGGCCTCAGTTGCTGAGCGGGCCGATGCGGGAAGGGGGCCAGAAGCGAAAGACGGCTCGCCCAATGATCTGATCGTCAGGCAAAAATGGGCCGCCCGGCCAACGACGGGCGTCCTGGCTATTGCGGCGGTTGTCACCCAACACAACAACGTTGCCTTCGGGAACAACGGCATACAGGCCCTTGCAGCCGATCATTCCGTCGCGATCGGAGCAGAAGTTGGTGACGTAAGGCTCGTTGAAGGCCGTGCCGTTGATGCTCACGGCACCACGGCTGTTCACCTCCACAACATCGCCAGGGACACCCACCACCCGTTTGATCCAGGCCTCACATTCGCGATAGCGCTGCAACAACACACGATCCACAACCCAGCTTATGCCCGGGAAGGTGACGAAGCCGCACTTCAGTGGATTGGGTTGCCCAGCTTCCAACTTCCAAACGAGATCGAAGGCACTGGGAGAATTGAACACAACGATCTCTCCCCGCTGTGGAGGTCGGGAGCGGTACGACAGCTTCTCCACGATCAATTTGTCGCCGACTCGAAGACCCGGCAGCATCGATCCCGAGGGGATGTAGCGGGCTTCAAAGGCGAACTGCCGAAGCAGGAGATACAGCGAAACCGTGAAGAGGAATGGGGCCCAGAACTCCCAGATCGTGCTCACTCTGCCCTTCACATCGGAAGGCCCTCTCTCCGCGTTCAATGTGGGCAGGCTCAATCTTTCGACCCACGATAGGGGGAGCCTGCAGGCCCCATGATCCGTCCACGCTGGCAAGCATTCAAGCCCCAATACGGCCTGCTCAGCTGGCGCCGGTGGGACCAGGCCATTGCGGTCATCGCCGCAGTCAATCTCACCTGGGTCGCCATCGACCTCACTTACATCCCCCTGCGCAACTTCTGGCTGCAACGCAATCTTTATCCGGTGCCATCGCTTCCCCTGGTGGTTCCCCTGCCCTGGCTGCCAGACATCACCCCCTGGCTGGATCCCCTCAAGGGCATCAAACCCCATCGCGACACCGAGGCTTACCTCAAGGCCTACACCACCCTGGATCGGGCACTGCAGCAAAACGGATCGAGCACTGCTGAAAGCACCGACCTGCTGCAGCACCAGGCGGTGCTCACCACAGCGCTGATGGACAGCAACCCGTTCATCAGTTCAGGCCAAGCCGGCGCGCTTGAAAAATTCAAGAATCGACTCCGCGCTCGCACCGGCCTGAAATCAGCCCGTGACTCCACCAACCTTCTCCTGAGCCCCGAGCATCTGGAACGCTCCCCCCGGAACCAAGAGCGTCAGTTCTGGAGCCAGCAGATCCTGCCGCTGGTGAAAAGCAACTACTGGCGAAGCATCGATGAAAACGGCCGCCCCAGCGATTTGAGCTGGCGCATCGACACGCCATTTCAACTGCTGTTTTTGCTGGACATTCTTCTGCGCGCCTGGCGCCTGAAACAGCGCTATCCGGCGATCCGCTGGCGCGATGCCCTGTTACGCCGCTGGATCGACCTGCCCCTGCTGCTGCCGTTTGCGCGCTGGCTCAGGGTAATCCCGGTCACAGAACGGCTTTGCGGAGCCGGCCTACTGCAACTCGAACCGCTTCGTGCCGTGATCAGCCGCGGCGTGGTGGCCCTGTTGGCTGTGGAGCTGTTTGAAGTGATCGCTATCAGGGTGGTCGATGCTTTGCAGCAACTAATCCGATCACCACAACTGCCGGAGAGGGTTCGCGGACTCTGCAGCTACCAAAGCAGTGATCTGAATGAAGAGCGGGAGCTGATCGAGCTGCTGCGGTTGTGGCTTCCCCTGCTGCTGACTCGGGTTGGCCCTGCCATGCGTCCGCAACTGCAAGCCG
>NZ_JBGKDP010000063.1:0-5882 GCF_042954245.1 Parasynechococcus sp. | reverse complement strand
CAGGCAGCCCTGTACACCCACCACCAGTACATCGCCATCGCGCTGATGTGTGGTGCCTTCGCCCACGGTGCGATCTTCTTCATCCGTGACTACGACCCCGAAGCCAACAAGGACAACGTCCTGGCTCGGATGCTCGAGCACAAGGAAGCGATCATCAGCCACCTGAGCTGGGTCTCCCTCTTCCTCGGTTTCCACACCCTCGGCCTCTACGTTCACAACGATGTGGTCGTTGCCTTTGGTACTCCCGAGAAGCAGATCCTGGTTGAGCCCGTGTTCGCCCAGTTCGTTCAGGCCGCCTCTGGTAAGGCCATGTACGGAATGGACGTTCTCCTCTCTAATGCCTCCAGCTCCGCCAGCCTTGCGGCCCAGAACATTCCTGGTGAGCACTACTGGCTGGACGCGATCAATGGCAACACTGATGTGTTCTTGTCCATCGGCCCTGGTGACTTCCTGGTTCACCACGCCATTGCTCTAGGTCTGCACACCACCACCCTGATTCTTGTGAAGGGTGCTCTGGATGCACGCGGCTCCAAGCTGATGCCCGACAAAAAAGACTTCGGCTATTCCTTCCCCTGCGACGGCCCCGGCCGTGGGGGCACCTGCGACATTTCTGCCTGGGACGCCTTCTATCTGGCTGTCTTCTGGGCTCTGAACACCGTGGGTTGGCTGACCTTCTACTGGCACTGGAAGCACCTGGCTATCTGGTCCGGCAACGTGGCCCAGTTCAACGAATCCAGCACCTACCTGATGGGCTGGTTCCGCGACTACCTGTGGCTCAACTCCTCCCAGTTGATCAACGGCTACAACCCGTTCGGCAGCAACAACCTCGCCGTCTGGGCTTGGATGTTCCTCTTCGGACACCTGGTTTGGGCCACCGGCTTCATGTTCCTCATCTCCTGGCGGGGGTACTGGCAGGAACTGATCGAGACCATTGTCTGGGCTCACCAGCGCAGCCCCATCGCCAACATGATGGGCTACCGCGACAAGCCCGTTGCACTGTCCATCGTTCAGGCTCGTGTCGTCGGCTTGGCTCACTTCACGGTTGGCTATGTCTTGACGTACGCCGCCTTCCTGATTGCCTCGACTTCAGGGAAATTCGGTTAATTCCCTCCTGCATTAACCCGTGACGAGTCGTTCCTCGTTTCAAACGTCCCCACTCGGTTTACCGGGTGGGGATTTTTGTTGTCTGTCCTTCGGAGTGGTTCTGCTGGACTGCGTTGTTGTTCTCGTTTTGGCCTGGGCACTGCCTAGCCTCAGGGTTCGATGGGGATCGTGCTGAACGTGGGCGAATGGGAGCTACTGCAGCGCAACGTTGGTGAGTGGCGCGGCTGGTTCGACAGCCTGGACCGGACGCTTCAACGCACCAAGCGTCAGCCCTCTCTTTTCACGCTCCAACCGGCTCCTTCCGGTGTGCCACTCGATCTCACTCTGCTGCTCTGGCCTGAGGGAGCGGGATCGAGTTCTCCTCATCAACCGCCTGCCGGCGAGCCTGAAAAGCGGATCGTTCAAAGCTTCATGCGGCTGGATCCTGATATGGGGGTCTTCGGCACCGGCAGTTTTTCGAGGGGGACGCTGCACCGGTCCACCTGGACCAAGCTCTATGCCGAGTTCGGGTTCCTGCATGACCAACGCCGTCACCGCTTGGTTCTGCTTTGGGATGGTGCGGGGCAATTGGATCGGGTCGTGCTGATCCGTGAGTTCCTCGCCGGAAGTTCAGCGGTGGAACGTCCACCCTTGGAGGCAGATCAGCTGATCGGCGACTGGCGTTGCGACCTCCCTTCGCCAGGAGACAACATTTATTTTGCAGCAGGCGATCTTGATCGCTGGATTTTTTTGCCGGATGGAGGAGCCTTCCTGGCGCCTGCGCAGATTGATCCCCACCAGTCCTTCAGCATCGAAGCGCTTTGGTTGTCGAGTGCAACACGCCTCGAGCGCATTGCCCGTCGTTATTCAGAACACGGTGCCCTGACGTCGGTGAACCACCAACTGCTCATCCGTTGAGGCTGGGCTAGCTATGGGGTGTTGCTCAAGTTAGCCCGGCCCCTTTTGCTGAAAGCAATGTCGAGAGTGCGCAGGTAGGTGTGCAGGCCGGCATCCTGAATTGGTAACACGTAGGCGTCGGCGCCGGATTCGTTGTGGTGGGAGTGCCAGTAGCCCGGCGGGGTCACGAAGGCTGCGCCCGCCACCCAGTCTTCCCGGTGCCCATTGCGGATCATCCCGTTCTCATCCAGCTCGGTGCCGATCATCGTGTGGCAACCCGGTTGGCAGGCCACCGCAAAATCAAGGGCGATCGATTGGTGTCGGTGGGGGCGCTGCACCTGGCCTGCGGGGAGAATTCCCAACATGGCCCAGATGGTGTGGGTGACGGTGCGCGTCTGTGGGAACGCGTTGTTTCCCAACAGCACACTCACGCGGTTGGCGTTGGCTCCGCCGGGATTGCTGGCGATGGCATCCAGCTGTGCGCGAGCATCCTGATGGCTATAGAAGCAGGGATCGAACACCGGCTTCACGGTGCTCACGCCCAGATAACGAAGCAGGGGCGCATCATGCACCCAGTAGAGGCCTGCGCGGGATTCGCTGCTGTGAATGGCTTCCCCGCCAGCCGGAAGCACGAACGTATCTCCTTCGCTCCAGTGAAAAACCTGACCACAGGCTTCGGTTTGTCCATAGCCTCGGGCCACGAAGAACAGCTGACTGGTCGCATCCGCATGGGTGCGCAGGGACCCCTGATCCAGCCGAATGAAGTTGCCGCACAGCGATGGACCCGTGGCCGGGCCTTCGCAGTGCAAGTCGGCACTCAAATCAAGAGGTTGCAGGGCCGTTTCGGCTCGATCAAAAAAACTGGCCGAAAAGCTGCGGTAGGGGATCGTGCTGATCAGCCCCTGCTGCAGGGGATTGGCAGCTGAGGCGTAGTCGAAGAACTGCGCCTGGGAACTGGTTGCCGTCGTCGTCCGCGAGGTGATGGTCATCGTTCCTTCCAGCAGCAGAACCATCAAATAGAAATCACACCTTACGCGGTGGCCCTTCGATCGCGTTTCAGCATCAGATAAACGGCAGGGACGGCAAACAGGGACAGCAACGAGGCCACCAGCAGTCCGCTGAAAACCACGGTGCCAATGCTGATCCTGCTGGCGGCTCCCGTGCCCTGGGCGAACAGAAGGGGCAGGAAACCCGCCAAGGATGTGACCGCTGTCAGCAGGATCGGGCGTATCCGGTTCACGGCCGCATCCACAATGGCTTCGCGCAGGGCCAGGCCTGCCGCAATCCGCTGGTTGGCAAATTCCACGATCAGAATTCCGTTCTTGGCCGCCAGGCTCACCAGCACCAGAAGTCCCATCTGGCCGTAAACATCCAGTGGAAGGCCCCGCAATTTCAAGCCGACCAGAGCTCCGAGCAGGGCCATCGGCACCGTGAGCAGGATGATCAATGGGTCAATGAAACTCTCGTAGAGAGCGGCCAGAAGCAGATAGACCACCGTCACGCCGAGGGCAAACAGCACCCAGGTCACCCGTCCAGCCCGTTGTTCTTCCAATGCCAGGCCTGTAAAGGCCAGGCCGATGTTGTTGCCTCCGAGGCGATCACCGGCCTGGGTGAGGGCATCGATGGCTTCACCGCTGCTGACCGTTGGCGCGGGGATAGCCGTGATCCGAATTGCCCGGTTGAGCCCGAAGTGGCGAATGTTGTTGACGCCCTCCTCGCGGGTCAAGCTGGCCACGCTTGTCATCGACACCAGCTCACCGCTGCGGTTGCGCACCATCAGACCCGTGAGATCCTCCGGCCGACGTCGCTCGCGGCCATCCAGCTGCAGAACAATCGAGCGGATGCGACCGTCCGCGAAGGTGTCATCGATGTAGCGGCCGCCAAAGGCAATGCCGATTTCTCGCAGCGTTCCGCCGTAGTCGAGGTCGAGAGCAGCCAGTTGGTCGCGGTCGAGCTCCAGCCGCCAGCGGGGAAAACTGGCATCAAAGCGGGTGCTCACCCGTTCAAATCGGTCTGTCGCCTTGGCCGTCTGGATGAAGTCCTGGGCGACTTGGCCGAATTGCTCCAGGCTGAGTTGCCCTCCGCTGCGGTCCAGCAGTTCCAGGGAGAGTCCTGATTCGCTGCTGAAACCCCGCACGGCTGCCGGGGTGATCAGCACGACCCTGGCATCACCAACCCGTTGCTGAATCTCTTGGCTGAGCCGGAGTTTGATGGCGTTGCTGCTCTGCTCTTTGCCAGGTCGATCCTTGAGTGGCTGAAGGCGCAGGTAAAACGATCCACGGTCTTCTCCACTCTGTCCGAAGGAGCTGCCGGCATAAAAGTTGCCGGTGCGCACCAGGGGCTCTTCGCTGACAACGCGTCGGATATCGTCCATTACAGCCACGCTGCGCTCGAGGCTGGCGCCATCGGGAAGGGTGAAGTAGCCGCGGATCTGGCCTTGGTCGTCGTCGGGGATGAACGCCGTCGGCATCACGGCCAATCCTGAGGCCGTCATGACCAGGCCGCTCAGCAATACAAGGGCGATGAGTCGCTTGTGCTGCAGCCAATGCTCGAGCTGTTTCGCGTATTGGGATTGCAGGGTTTGCATTCCCTGCCGAAGCCAGTGGCTGAGCTTGCCGATGGCCCCAGGAATACGGCCGCCACCTGGCCCCAACACCCGGGCGCAGGCCATCGGGGTGAAGCTGAGCGCATTCAAAGTGGAGAACAGAATCGCTCCGCTGATGGCCAGGGCGATCGGTTGATAGAGGCGTCCGATCGACCCAGGAATGAGCAGCACGGGCAGGAACACGGCTGCCAGCACCAATGAGGTGGCTACAATGGCCGTCGCCAGCTCAGCCATGGCGTCTTCGGCCGCCTGTTCGGGGGGTGTGCCCCGTTCGATGCGTCCGGCGATGTCTTCGCTCACGACGATGGCGTCATCCACAACGATCCCAGTCGCCAGCACCAGCCCAAACAGGATCAGGCTGTTGAGATTGGAACCGCTCAGTTTCACCAGGCTGAGGCTTCCCACTAGCGCCACCGGCACGGCAAGACCAGGGAGCAGGGCGAGACGCCATCGGCCCAGAAACAGCACCAGCACCACCAGCACCAGCAGTACGGCATCGCGCAAGGTGATGAAGGTGCGATCGAGGTTGGCCTGAACCGTGTCGGCCACATCCACGATCATTGAGAGCTCGATGCCCGGGGGAAAGCTCGCTTCCAACTGCTGCAGCTTGCGCTTGATCGCCCTGCTCACCTCCAGGACATTGGCCCCATCGCGCTGGTAGATCCCCACGGCCACGGAACGCTCGCCGGCCAAATTCATGGCTTTGCGTCCGTAGTTGCGCTGTCCGAGTGCAACTCGTCCCACATCCCTCAGGCGCAGCAGCCCACCGTTGTCCAACCGGCGCAACACGAGATTTTCGAAATCCGATTGGCTGCGGAGTCGTCCTTCCGCTTCTACCGGAAGGCTCAGCAATTGGCCCGATGGAACCGGGGCAGACCCAATGCTGCCAACGGCAGCCAAAACGTTCTGTTCAGCCAGGGCTCGGCTGACGTCGCTAAGGGTGAGGTTGGTCTGTTCGAGGCGTTGCGGATCTAACCACAGGCGAAAGGAGAGTTCACTGCTGCCGAAGATCTGTACATCGCCGATGCCTGGTGTGGTGAGCAGTGCGTCCCGCAGGGTCTGATCCAGCCAACCTGTGAGAAAGGTGGGGAGGTATTGATCCGGTGGGTGGCTGAACCCCAAAATCATCAACAGGTCTTCCGAGGAGCGCTGCACCTGGAGCCCCTGGCGCGTCACGGCATGGGGCAGCCGGCGGCTTGCCAGGTTTACCTCGTTCTGCACCTTGATCGCATTCAGCTCGGGATCGCCTGCGTTGAAGCGCAACGAGATGCTGGCGCCGCCCTGCCTGCTGGTTGAG
>NZ_JBGKDP010000062.1:0-20559 GCF_042954245.1 Parasynechococcus sp. | reverse complement strand
CAATCTCAATGTCTTCATTCTAGTCTCAAAAACATATAATTAGGCCGCAAAAGACAGCACAAATTCCGAAAAATATCATATTAATCTAAACTCCAAATCACAGACCCAGAACCAAGACTGTATTGACCATGGCAGAGCCATAGACAACCAAAAGGTTAATGATAGCGAAGATGGTTGTCTTCGTAATTCTTTTGCAACTGCGTAAGCTTCACGGTTAATCGATTAAATCGCTTCATTGCATTACTGTTGCTGGAATCAAATAAATCGAGCCTAATTTCGGAACTATATCTGAGAAAGTCCCTGGGCTCACAACCACCTCCACCCTTCCAGGAATGGAAATCAGCGTGAATTGACGACTCAATCACAAGAATGTTGTCGTGAAAATCAGCAAGATCTGGGCGGTTGACCTTATCAAAAAGATGATGCCCATCAAGTGTCATTAGCTTGCCTCTTGCCTTCTTCTTTCCTGTAACTTGACAGGCATCTCTGGCAGCACGCTTTGCCTTCGCAATAGCATTATCAATTCTCTGTGGTGCAGCAGCAAGTCTCTTAATTTCGGTCTTAAAGCAATCCTCTACGACCTCTCCTACTGCCACCACCCACGCCTTACGAGACTTCGTGATACTTGAATTATGAGTCATATCTACTGCCATACTCGCGAGGCCCTTTTGACTCCATATTTTTTCACCTTTATCGCTTAGGAGAAAATGCTTTTCAAGCTCAAGCCCTTCCTCACCTTCAAGCAGGCCAGACTGACAAAGACGGTCAATGGAATTATTGATACCTTTGCCGTTAGTTTGCAAGATATTTATGCAAGTCTTCCTACTCACAAACCCAAGCTCACCTCTGACAGCAAGCAACGAACCTGACTCGATAAGCTCCTGCGTAATACGACGAGAAACAAGCATTTGCTTTAGTCGCCTACGCCGATGAGTAAGAGCCTCGGTAACGACCTTGATCAGGCCAGGTGTATTGCGATCGAAGTATTCAGCCAATGCCATTACACCTTCTTCATAAAAGCGTCTCTCGGGGTAATCACTTGAGGCATTGACGAACTCAAAATGCTCGCCCTCGACGAGATCCCATTCGTCATCATCATATGCATCAAAAAAATCAACGGTCTTATAAAGAGTATTAATCCTCTTGCCAAGCACTCTGGCAGTTTCGCGATCAGTAAGTAAATCTCTGGACATAACTTCTCCTCCTAATTCATCAAAGCAAGTACGGAGTCACGCATCTTCTGTAGACGCTCAAAGACCCTTGGATCACCTCCAACATCAGGGTGATGAGTTTTAACTAGATCTCGGAAGGACGCTTTAATATCTTCGGCTGTCGCTTTTTTGGATCTAATCCAAATACATGCCAAGGTCTAAAATTTTCAAGAACATTAATGCCATTAATGCATGCAGGGCCCTCAAGCCCCCTTTCCGACTCTGGGACTCCAACCCACCTTCGATAAAGCTTAAGCCAATCATCTTTAGTCTTGAAGCTGATATCCTCACCCGTCATTGACATTAAAAACGTCTTATTCTTACGCAACTCAGTTACACTCTTGCAGTTGAATTTAGCCAGAACTGCTTTCTTAGCTGTAGTCATTGTCATCGCTTTTGCCTTTGGCTTTGCAGGGCTTTTGAATACTGATCCATTGACCCTTTCAGCAAATTCAAGCAATGAATCGTGGGTGATTGATCCTGACTGGAGCAACCCTTGAATCAGAGACTCCACCTCAGGCTTTGTTAACTTTTTTGTTCGCGCCGCAGCCACAAAAAACTCACTCTTCTTCCAAGGCTATAGAACGGCAAACAACGAGAGAGGAAAGCTTTATATTGATCAAATTTTCTTGTCACAAAATAAACAATTTTTCTCCACTTTTAAGAAATTAAACATCCCTTCTGTTGCCGGACTCACCCCACTGGGGGAACGGCATGAACCGCAGCAGGCCCATGACTAACCAAGCCGAAGAGAAGAACTGTCCCGAGGGTTGCTAGCGACGTAATGACCAGTTGTTGTGCTCGACGAATGTCCGAGCGTCGCCTGGAGAGTGAAGACATCGACTCCTCTCTTTACCGCGTGCGTCGCATGGCTGTGCCTCAGCTGGTGTGGGTGGACGTGGAACCCGGCGGCTCGTCCCCACTTCCGGCAAACATCTCCAATTGCTTGGCGTGTGAGATGCCCAGCCCCCCTGGGACTAGGGAAGACGAAATCTTCCGCATCGCCGCGGCCCAGGTCTTGAAAGAGTCCAATCGTTGCTGGCGATACGCGAACAGTCCGCCGCTTAGATCCTTTGCCGAAGAGGTGAATCTGGCCTCCGTCATCGAGTGCCTCGATGTCTTTCCAACGGATAACCGCGATCTCTGAGACCCTGCAACCCAGCAGGTAACTCCCCTTAATCAAGGCGTAGTCACGTTGGGCGTTGGGGTCCAGGTGAGCGGCCCTGACGATGGCCGCGAACAGCAAGCCCATCTGCTCGTCAGACAGGCCACGGGTCGACTTCTCAGCGTGGAGCTGGGACCGGCCAGGGATCGGATTACGCGGCACCCCTGTGACCGCTGAGCGGCTTGGTTCAGCCGCCCATCGGTACAGGGAACTGATGGCAGCAATCCTGCGGTTAAAGGTTCGAGGCTTCATCAGCCCGTCCTCAACTTGTTCCCGCAGTTGGGACACCCAGTCCTGGCAGAAAGCAGGGTTGATCTCCCGCAGATGCAGATGTGGGTGATTGCGCTCGCGCCAGCGACAGAACTCCCTGATCTCAAAGCGGTAGGCCGCCCTAGTGGCTTCGGAATCAGTTCGGCTGCACTGGGTGATGAACCGCTTGATCAGCAAGGCATCGCCCCAGACAGCAGCACCGGCTTGGGCTGCATCAAAGAGACGGGAGACGTAAGCAAGCGCCTCCGCCTTGTCCATGCCGTCGAGGACAGCTGGCAGCGGTTTTGATGCGCTTTTTGATGCAAGGTGTTTTGACCCCGATGTCTTAACTAGCTCGGAGTCAGTGTTTGCAGTGTTGGAGGGGGCCTTCCAGCCCCCGTGAGTCAATTGGGTGATAAGGCTGACTTCACCCCATCTCCCTCAAAGGGTCAGGCAGCAACAGGGGCTGCTTGACGGGAGAAACGAACGATGTTGTTCGCAGTTACAGGTTTGCTCTCACCGAGCAGGCTTCAGTCACCCTCCTCATGCCCCGTCGAAACCATTGCAGCCCCGTGAGGGGGAATGGAGCTGAGCGGAATCGAACCGCTGTCCGAAACACTGGTGTGGATCACCTAGTCCGACGAAGCCGGACCCTGTCATTCTGACAGAAGTGGTGACCTGGAGCACAACGCCCTTGGGTCGAACAAACCGGCTATCTGCAGTTGCAGTTGTCCCTCAAGGCCTAGAAGCAGCAGGCGGCGAAGAAATCAGCGCCCTCGGCGCCCACGCGGTAAAGCCCGGCAGGCGTGCCGTCAGCTTCCAAGCAGACATGGACTGCCTTTACCGGCTGCACCTCCAGGCTCGACTGCCCTTCCGGCTGTTGCGCCAGGTGGCACGGTTCCCCTGCCAGGGCCGGGACGACCTCTACGACGGCATTCGCCAGGCACTCGACTGGGAGCGCTGGCTGCATCCATCGATGAGCTTCCGGGTGGATGTAACCGGAACGGCGCCGGGGCTGAACCACAGCCATTTCACGGCGTTGCAGGTCAAAAACGCCCTTGTGGACGCACAACGGGATCTGTGGGGGGAGCGTTCCTCCATCGATCTCGACGACCCCGACCTCTCCCTGCACCTGCACCTCGGCCGCGGGGAAGCACATCTGAGCCTCGATGGTAGTGGCGGCAGCCTGCACCGCCGTGGCTACAGGGCCGCCATGGGAGCGGCACCGTTGAAAGAAAATCTGGCCGCTGGGCTAATCCACCTGACGGGCTGGGATGGAAGCCAACCCCTCGTGGACCCCTGCTGCGGTTCAGGAGTGCTCCTGATCGAAGCGGCCCTGGCCGTATTACAGCAGGCCCCGGGGTTGGAGCGCCACTTTGCCCTCGAGGGCTGGGCCGATTTCCAGCCCGAACTCTGGGACAGGGAAGTTAATCGCGCCCGGCAACGGCGCAGGGGAGACCTCACCCTTCCCCCGCTCCTGGGGATCGAAGCGGATCCCACCATTGCCGATCAGGCCCGGGCCAATGTGGAAGCCGCCGGCCTGAGTGGAGTCATCCGCATCTGCACGGGCCGTTTCAGCGATCAACCCCTTCCGATTGGACCAGGGGTCTTGATCTGCAATCCCCCCTATGGCCAACGGATCGGCGATGAAGCGGAACTGGAGGCGCTGTATCGGGAGCTTGGCAACTACGCCAAAGGCCAGGCCAAGGGTTGGAAGCTCTGGTTGCTCAGCGGAAATAGGAACCTGACGGGAGCCCTGCGTCTGAAGGCCAAGCAACGGATCCCCGTCAGCAACGGCGGCATTGACTGCCGCTGGCTGCACTACGACATCCGCTGATCACACCCGTCCCATCACCGCCCGTACCGTTTTCATCAGTCCCTCCAGCGTCTGAGGCAGGAACGGCCCCTTCAGCACTTGGCCGCCAATGCGCAAGCTGATGCTGGCCAGCACCAGATTGGCCACGGAGAGGCTTAACAATGCGCGCATCCAATCCAGATCCCACTGGACCTGAATCCAAAGCAGCAACGACGCTTCCCCGGCCAGCAATGCCAGGAACATGGCGATGCCGCCAATGGCGAGGAACAAGCCACCGCTGATCAGTCGGCGTTTCTCCCGATCCACTTCCTGCAGGGCAATCCGCACATGCAAATCCATCACTGACGCCGCCAGTGCGGTCACCCGAGCTGCCGCTCCAAATCCGCGGGGAGAGTTCTGATCAGCCATCAGGAGCGCCGCCCCCCGCGAAGCATGCTGCCCAGTAGTAACCCAACACCAAGGGCAACACCCACAGCCAGCAGCGGTCGCTGGCGCACAGGTGCCTCGATCTTCGGCCGCAGGGTGCTGTTCAACTCATCCAGCAACTGTTCCAGTTGCTCTTCGAGGGGATCCAGGCTGTCGGCCCAGTCGCGGCTGCGATCACCGGCGCTGTGGAGAAGTTCCTCCAGTTGCTCCCGAACCCCTTGGGGCGTCAGTCCTGTGTTCTGTTCAATCAAACGAACCAACTCATCCACACTCCCCCGGGTGGCTTCAAGGGTGTGCTTAGCAAGATCCGGCCAGCGCTCCTGGATCGTGGGCAGCAGGCTTTCGAAGCGCTCACGGAAGTGGTGCTCGAATCTGCCGTTGGACTGCGGCAATGGCGAGGCCATAAAGACCGTTGGCAGGAAGCTTTAGAACGGTAGGGATACTGAAGGCTGAGGGAAAGTCTTTGCCGCGATACGCCCTCCTGCGTCACACCGGAGCACCGGACGACCCCTCTGGATGCCATGTCGATCTGCTGCTAGAGGACGGGGACAGTTGCCGAACTTGGCGGCTATCCACAGTGCCGCAACTCAACGAGGAGGCCCAACCGGCGGTTCCCCTGCCTGCGCATCGAAGGGTCTGGCTGGAACCCCGCAGTGCTGCCGTTTCGGGCAATCGGGGCTGGGCTGAACGGATTCATGCCGGCAGCTACAGCGGCGTGCTCCCGAAAGCCGCGGATGCAGACGTCACCCTGCAGTTCGAGGGCGACCTTCAGGGCTGCCTGAACATCGCCGCTGGGCACTGCTGCTTATCGAACCCTTGAGCCTTTCGTGGGTTCCGCTAGTTTCAGCCTGTTGACAGCTCCAGATCCTGTTGGTTCATATCAAACAGGTTGGGCTAACGCACTTTAAGTCGTTCGGCGGAGCGATGACGATCCCTCTTGAAGAGGGATTCACCGTCGTGACCGGACCTAATGGTTCCGGCAAAAGCAACATCCTCGATGGCGTTCTGTTCTGCCTGGGCCTGGCCACCAGTCGTGGCATGCGGGCTGACCGCCTGCCGGATCTGGTCAACAGCGGCATACTCAAAGCAGGCAAAGCTGCTGAAACAACCGTCAGCGTCCGCTTTGATCTGAGCGACTGGACACCCGATGCCGCCGAGGAAGGCCTGGAGGCACCGGCCGAGGGGCCGTGGATTCAATCGGGACAAACGGAATGGACGGTGACCCGCAAGCTGCGGGTGATGCCGGGGGGCTCCTACAGCTCCAGCTACAGCGCCGATGGGGTGCCCTGCAACCTGCAGCAGCTGCAGACCCAGCTGCGCCGCCTCCGGATCGATCCCGAGGGCAGCAACGTGGTAATGCAGGGGGACGTCACCCGCATCGTCTCGATGAGCAACCGCGACCGCCGCGGCCTGATCGATGAACTGGCAGGTGTTGCCTTGTTCGACACACGGATCGAACAGACCCGCCGCAAGCTCGATGACGTGCAGGAGCGCCAGGAGCGCTGCCGGATCATTGAGCAGGAACTGCTGGCCAGCCGCCAACGGCTAGAGAAGGACTGCGCCAAGGCCCGGCAATACCAAGAGCTCAGGGAACGGCTGCAGCTGGGACGCCGCCAGGAAATGGTGCTGGGCTACGAGGCAGCCCAGCAGGCTCTCAAGGATCTGGCCACGCGCCAACAGGCGCTGGAAGCCCAGGAACAGAGAGACGCCACGGCCATTGCCAACGGCCGAGAGCAGCTGAATAAGGCTGTGGCCGAACTGAACCTGCTGCAGGAGCAGGTGAAGGCCCTGGGGGAGGACCAGCTGCTAGCGGTTCAGGCGGAACTCGCTGGCCTCGACACCAGCAGCCGTGAACTGGAACGCCAGGCCAGCCTCCACCAAGAAGAAGGCCAGAAACTGCAGGTGCAGCGCCATGACCTCGCCACCTGTCGCCAGCAGTTGCAGCTGCAATCACGGGAGCTGGAACGCGATCCCAATCAGGACGCCCTGAACGCCGCAAAAGACAACTGCAAAGCCGCTGAAGCGGCAGTGAATATGTCCCGCCGCAGGCTGGCGGATGTAGCGGGCCGCTCCGGCACCTGGGTGGAGGAACAGAAGCGCCGCAGTGGTCGCCGTCAGGAGTTGCAAAGCAGCGTCGCTCCCTTGTTGGAGGAGCAACAGCAGCTGCAGGAAAGGCTGCGCCAGGAATGGGAACGGCTGGAGGAGCTCACCCAGGAGCAGCAACAGGACGGCGCCGACGGCGACGCCGTGCAGCAACAGCTCGCAACCCTGGAGGAGACCTGGCAAACCCTGCTGCAAGCCATTGCAGACGGCAAACAAAAGCTCCAGCAGACGGCCGAATCGCTAGCCATCCAACAGCGCACCCGCAGCCGGCTGGAACAGGAGCAGACCCGCTTGGAACGGGAGATCGCTCGTCTGGAGAGCCGGCGAGATGCCCTTCAGGAAAGTCGCGGCACCGGAGCCCTGCGCCTGCTGCTGGAGGCCGGCCTGGATGGCATCCATGGTCCTGTAGCCCAGCTGGGGGAGGTGGAGGATCGCCATCGCCTCGCCCTGGAAGTGGCCGCCGGAGCCCGTCTCGGCCAGGTGGTGGTCGACGATGACCGCATCGCTGCCCGCGCCATCGAACTGCTCAAGAGCCGCCGTGCCGGCCGGCTCACCTTCCTGCCCCTGAACAAGGTCCGCGCGCCAGGGGGCGGGGGCTCATCAGCCGTCTTCGCCCGTGGGGCACGCCCCGGTGGGGACAGCGGTGCTGGACTGATCGGCCGGGCCGTAGAACTGATGCAGTTCGAGCCGGTCTATGACCAAGTATTTGCTTACGTCTTCGGCGACACCTTGGTGTTCTCCGACCTGGCCAGCGCCCGCCAACAGCTGGGCCGTTCCAGGGCGGTAACCCTGGATGGGGAGCTGCTGGAGAAGAGCGGCGCCATGACCGGCGGCAGCGTCTCCCAGCGCAGCAGCAGCCTCAGCTTCGGCAGCAGCAGCGATCAGGACGAAGCCGAACCCCTGCAGCGGCGGCGGCTGGAACTGGGGGAATCCCTGGTGGCCTGCCGGCGAGAGGAATCGAAGCTGGCCCAACTGATCGAGCAGCAGAAACCCCAACTGCGCGAACTGGAAAAGCAACAGGCGGCTCTGATCGCCGAGCGCAATGCCGCGCGGCGCAACCACGGCCCCCTGCTCGAGCGCAGCCGCCAACGGGCCCAACGGCTCAGCAAATTGCAACAGGACCAGACCGAGCAACAGCGACGGCTCGAAGCCATCAGCGCTGCTCTTACGCCACTCACCGCGGAGCTCCAGGCCTTGGATGAGGCGGAGCGCAACAGCGGCAACAACGACGATGCCGCGGCCTGGGCCCAACTGCAGACGGAACAGGAAGCTGCCGACCAACAGCTGGAAACGGCCCACCGCGAGCGCGACCAGCTGCTCAATGCCCGCCGCGAGCGGCAGCTGGCGATCGAACGCCTGGGGGACCAGAAGAAAGCTCTGGCCGCCGAAGAAACCCGCTTGCAGGAGGCGGTGAAGGCCCTGGCCAGCACCCATGGGGCCTGGCGCCAGCACCAGACCGACCTCCAGGACAAGCGAAAACAGTTCGAGCAGCAGCAGACCGACCTGCAGGAGCTCTTCGGCAGCCAGCGCCGGGCCCGGGATGCCGCGGAAGCCGAGGTGGGCCGCCAGCGTCAGGGTCTGCAGCAGGCCGAATGGAATCTGGAGCGGCTCAAGGAAGACCGCGAAGGATTGATCGAGGAGCAGCGCAGCGGTGCGGTGCGCCTGCAGGAGATGGAGCAGGCCCTGCCGGCCCCAAGGCCGGAGATCCCGGAGGCCCTGCGCCTGGCGGGCTTGGAAGCCTTGCAGACCGATCTGCAAGCGATCCAGCAACGCATGGAAGCGCTGGAACCCGTGAACATGCTGGCGCTGGAGGAACTGGAGACCCTCGAAGAGCGGCTCAACGAACTAAACGAACGGCTTGAGGTGCTCAACAGCGAGCGGGAGGAACTGCTGCTGCGGATCGAAACGGTGGCCACCCTGCGCCAGGACGCCTTCATGGAAGCCTTCACCGCCGTGGATGGCAATTTCCGCGAGATCTTTGCCTCGCTCTCCGATGGTGATGGCCACCTGCAACTGGAGAACCCGGAGGAGCCCCTGGAAGGGGGCCTCACCCTGGTGGCACATCCCAAGGGCAAAACCGTGCGGCGCCTGGCCTCGATGTCGGGTGGAGAGAAATCACTCACCGCCCTGAGCCTCCTGTTTGCCCTGCAGCGCTTCCGGCCGTCGCCGTTCTATGCCCTCGACGAGGTGGACAGCTTCCTCGACGGCGTCAATGTGGAGCGCCTGGCGGCTTTGATCGCCCGTCAAGCCGAGGCAGCCCAATTCATGGTGGTCAGCCACCGCCGCCCGATGATCGGCGCAGCCCAGCGCACGATCGGGGTGACCCAGGCCCGCGGCGCCCACACCCAGGTGGTGGGTTTACCGGATGCCGCCTGAACGATCGGAGTTTTCGCTGTGCAATCTGAACGTGACAGGCGGAACCCCTGCGCCACAATGGTCTGAATGTCCATGGCCGAGGGCCCGCGCTTGACCCCGACCCCTACCCCAAACGACGCCATCACCACTGGCGTGCCCAGTGATCGCCTCTGGTTGCGCTCCGAACTGATGGGCACTCAGGTGATCACCCGTGACACCGGCCGTCGTCTTGGGGTGGTGGGTGAAGTGATAGTCGATATCGACCGCCGTGAAGTGGTGGCCGTGGGGCTGCGGGACAACCCCCTGACCCGTTTTCTGCCCGGCCTTCCGCGCTGGATGCCGCTGGACCGGATCCGTCAAGTGGGCGACGTGATCCTGGTGGATTCGGCCGACGCACTAAGCGAAAACTTCAATCCTGAGCGCTACAGCCGGGTGATCAACTGCCAGGTGATCACCGAGTCCGGCGAGCAACTGGGGCGGGTGCTCGGCTTCGCCTTCGACATCGAAACCGGAGAGCTCACCACCCTGGTAATGGGTGCCCTGGGTGTGCCCCTGCTGGGGGAGGGGGTGCTGAGTACCTGGGAAATGCCGGTGGAGGAGATCGTCAGCAGCGGCCCGGACCGAATCATTGTTTACGAGGGAGCCGAAGACAAGCTCAAACAGCTGAACAGCGGCGTTCTGGAAAAATTGGGAGTCGGTGGCCCCAGCTGGGAAGAGCAGGAGCGAGAGCGCTACCGGGTCAACCTAGTGCCCGTGGAAAATCAGCTCACCTCCGGCCAACCGCAGGAGCAAGAACAACGGCGTCTCCAGGCTTCAGAAGCCGAGCGGTTTGAGGCCGATGCGGAACTGGAATATGTGGAGCTGGAGGACCGGCGACAGGAGACCCTGCAGCAACGCCGCTACCTCGATGAGCCCCAGCGGTACAATGAGCAGCGCTACGCTGAGGCTCCCCGCTACGACGAGCGGCCGGCTAAGCGAGCACGGACCTACAACGAACCCGCGCCCTTCGAGCAGGAGCCTGCCTACGAAGAACAGGCTACTTATGACGAACTGCCCCCGCGGCGGGCTATGCCAGCCTCCCGCCGCGCTGTTCAGCAGTCGGACGAACCGCTGGATGTGGAACCGATGGAAGACGCAGCGCCCCAGCGCCGGAGCGAAGATCTCGACGATCCCTGGTGAACGGGCCTGAGGCGCCGACAGTCGTTCAGGACACCTTGAAGTTCAATGATGCGCTGTTGACGCAGTAGCGCTGGCCCGTGGGCGCGGGGCCATCGGGGAAGACGTGCCCGAGGTGGGCATCACATTGAGCGCAGTTGATTTCAGTGCGCACCATCCCGTGGGTCAGATCCTCTTTGGTGGTGATCGCCTCGGAACTCACACCATCCCAGAAGCTGGGCCAGCCCGTGCCCGAATCGAACTTGGTCTCAGAGCTGAACAGCGGCGCACCACAACAGACGCAGTGGTACATCCCCGTGGCCTTGTTGTTCCAGTAAGCCCCGGTGAAGGCCCGCTCCGTGCCGCCGCAGCGGGCTACCTGGAACTGCTCCGGTGTCAGGGATTGCTTCCACTCCTCGGCGTTGCGTTCGACCGGATTGGACGGGGTCATGGTCGTCGGAACCAAAGTGGAGGCGCAGCCTAGGAAGCGTTGAGCTCTCGGGGAAGCAACCCCCTCACCTCTGCAGCCAATGCGGCCACCGCCCCTGGTTCTCCCCGCAAGGCCTGGAGGTCCTGGCGCTGGCCCTCAAGCCGCTCGGGGGCGTTCAACCAATCGCAGGCCTCCTTCGCAATCTCCTCCGGGGTGATCGCCCCCACCCGCTCCGGCACCACGGTGCGGCTTGCACTGATATTGGGCCAGGCCATCAACCCGTTGTTGCGCAGACGCCAGAGGGTCAACAGAACCCCGATCAGACGCCGCAGACCCGGCAGACGCGCCAGCAGCCCCAGCCCGCCGTCCCAGGCCTGCATCACCTCCAGGTGCTGGGTGGGAACAATCACGATCATCGGCACCGCAAGGGCGCCGAGTTCGGCCGTGTTGGCGCCGACCGTGGTCAGCGCTAGGGCGCACTGGCTCAGGGGGCTATGGGCCGGATGCTGCTCCAGCAGACGAATCCGCGTCCCCGCCCCCGTCACCAACTCCGTCACCGACTCCCCTTGCTCCACCGACGCAACGGAGGCGCTGTAGCGGGCAGCAATCGGATTGGATGCGCCGGCGAAACGCAGCAGCTCATCAAGGCTGGTGGTGGGAGCCAGCGGCAACAAAAAACGGCATCCGGGTTGCAATCGGGCCAAACGATCGGCGGTGTCGAGCAGAAACGGCATGCCGACGCTCAATTTGGCCGGCTTGGATCCCGGCAGCAGGGCCACCCACTGGCCTTCGGGGAGGGGATCCTCGCGACGAGCGAAGGACGACAGATCCGCCATCAGATCGCCAACCACACGGCATCGGGGCAGGTAACGGACCGGTAGCTGGCGCCGCACCGCGTCCGACATCGCCGCGATCCGATCGTTCCAGCCCGGCCAACGCGCCACCCACTCGGCATAGGTGATGTGGCGGTAGCCGAGACGAGCCGAAAGCAGGACAGTCCAGAACTGATCACCGCCCAGGAACACCACCACACCCTTCTGCGGCCATGGGCCGTAGCGCTGGGGACGCAACAGCAACGACCAGAAGCGTCCTGCCGGCACGATGCACTCGAACAAGCCCCAGGGCTCTGCTGCCGCGCGCTCCTGGCCGGTGGCATTGGGGCAGGGCACCAACACCAGATGCAAGGACACTGGCACGCTCGAAGACCGGGGACGCAGGCGAAGGCTGGCGTGCAGCTGCTCTGCCAGGGGTCGAACCCAGGTGGTCAGCTCACCGGGACCGTTCGAGACCAGAACAACAGCCGGTCCTGGTTCTGCTGCGCGGGGACGAGCCAAAAAAAAAATGCGGATGGCGAGACTTGAACTCGCAAGGCCGAAGCCACACGCCCCTCAAACGTGCGTGTCTACCAATTCCACCACATCCGCGTGGTCAACTTCACCGCTCGGGTGATGTCGGAGTCAGATCATACCGGGCGGGGTCTTCGCTCTCGGCATCTTCGGTCGGCGCTGATACGATCCGGCGTCAGGCCTGAACATGCTGCGGGATGCCCATCGGCAAAGTGCTGATCGCCAACCGCGGCGAGATTGCCCTCCGGATCATTCGAAGCTGTCGCGAGCTCAGCATCGCCACCGTGGCGGTGTACAGCTCCGTTGATAAAGATGCTTTGCACGTGCAGCTCGCAGACGAAGCGGTCTGCGTGGGCGAAGCCCTGAGCAGCAAGAGCTACCTCAACATTCCCAACCTCCTGGCGGCCGCCACCTCCCGCGGTGCTGATGCCATCCACCCCGGTTACGGCTTCTTGGCGGAGAATGACAAGTTCGCCGAGATGTGCCGTGATCACGGCCTCACCTTTGTGGGACCGTCACCCGACGCGATTCGCTCGATGGGGGACAAGTCGACCGCCAAATCCACCATGCAGTCGGTAGGCGTTCCCACGGTGCCCGGCAGCGAAGGTCTGCTCAGCAGCACAAGCCAGGCGGCCACCCTGGCCGAGGAGATGGGCTATCCCGTGATGATCAAGGCCACCGCCGGCGGCGGCGGTCGCGGCATGCGCCTGGTTCCGGACGCCAGTCAGCTAGAGAGCCTGTACAAAGCAGCCCAGGGGGAAGCGGAAGCCGCCTTCGGCAACCCCGGCCTGTACATGGAGAAATTCATCGATCGGCCCCGCCACGTGGAAGTGCAGGTGCTGGCCGACCGCCACGGCAATGTGGTGCACCTTGGCGAACGGGACTGCTCGATTCAGCGCCGTCACCAGAAACTGCTGGAGGAAGCCCCCAGCCCGGCCCTGGATCCCAACCTGCGCCGCCGCATGGGGGAAGCTGCCGTTGCTGCTGCCCGAAGCATCAATTACGAGGGCGCCGGAACGGTGGAATTCCTGCTGGATCGCAGCGGTGGCTTCTATTTCATGGAAATGAACACCCGGATCCAGGTAGAGCATCCGGTGACTGAGATGGTCACGGGTGTGGATCTGATCGCTGAGCAGTTGTGCATCGCCGGTGGCGAACCCATCAGCGTGCGCCAGGAGGAGATCCAGCTCACCGGCCATGCGATCGAATGCCGGATCAACGCCGAGAATGCCCGGCACAACTTCCGTCCCGCCCCTGGACGCATTACCGGATGGCTTCCGCCAGGCGGGCCGGGTGTGCGCGTCGACAGCCACGTCTACACGGGCTATGACATTCCGCCCTTCTACGACTCCCTGATCGGCAAACTGATCGTTTGGGGCAAGGACCGCGACCACGCCATGACCCGGATGAAGCGGGCCTTGAATGAATGTGCCGTCACCGGGATCCCAACAACGGTGGAATTTCATCTAGAGATGCTGGATCGGCCGGAGTTCATCAACGGCGATGTGCACACCAAGTTTGTGGAGCAGGAGATGCTCCCCTGAGCTCAGGCAGCTGCCTGAGCGTGCATCAGAATCTGAGAGAGCAGCCCCTGCTGACCGACCAGCAACTCACGCACGAGGCTGATCAACCCCACCCAGATCACCGGGGTAACATCGACCCCACCGATCGGGGCGACCACGCGGCGGCTCACCGAGAGCACGGGCTCCGTCGGCCAAGCCACCAGGGACCAGGCGCCCTGGCTCAGATCGACCTGGGGGTACCAGGTGAGCACAATGCGCAGCAGGAACGCCAGGGTCCAGGCCGCTAGCAGCAAGCCCAGAAGCAAATGGAGGACTGGCAGGGCCTGGAGCAGCAGCGGCGTCACAAAGCTCAAAGCAAATCGTCCCCTCATCGTAGAAAGACGGCATCGCTTCTTAAGATGGGCAAGGCTTTGATGCAGACAGCAGCAACCCCATGACCCCCTCCCTTTCCAACTTCCTGAGCAGCCTCGTTTGGGGAGGTGTGATCGTCGTGATTCCTGCCACCATCGCCCTGATCCTGCTGAGCCAGACCGATCAAGTCGACCGCAAACTCTGATCTGCCCCTGGCGCCCCTCGTAGACTGACTCCTCAGCGGGAGCAAAGCTTTGGTTAACGCCAGCCTCAATTGGGCCAGCATAGTTGGCATCGTTTTGGCCGTCGGCGGCGCTCTGCTCTATTTCATGCGGTCGTTCAAGCCCGCCCTGGCGCGGGATTACGACGTGTTTTTTGCCGCCATCGGGCTGCTTTGCGGCGGCATCCTGTTCTTCCAGGGCTGGCGCCTCGACCCGATTCTTCAGTTCGGCCAGTTCCTGTTAGCGGGAACCACCGTGTTCTTCGCCTACGAAAGCGTACGTCTGCGCGGCGTCGCCACCGAGCAGGCACGGCGCTCCGCCTATTTCGATGACGAACCCGCGCCGGCCCGCCCCGCAGGCCCAGGGGGCCTGCGGGGCGGCTGGGATGACGGCGGTTACGACCGTTTTGATGAACCCCAGCCGGTGCTGCGGCGCTTCTCCGGCCGCGACGATGACGCCGAAGACCGGCCTGAAGAAGAGTTCTACCGGCCGCGACGCGCCAGCCGTGCCGCCATTCCTGAAGAAGCCGCCAGCCGTCGCTCCGCAGACCGTGATCAAGGCGGTTCCGGCTGGGAGCAAAACGACGAGCGCTCCCACCGCATGGCTCGCTTCCGCGCCGGCGAAGCCCGGGATGAGCCACGTCCCGACTTTGGCTCCAGGCGAACGGATCGAGAGGAACAACGCCGCGGCAGCCGGCCCGTGGGGCGGCCTGAGCGTCCTCCCGGCGCACCCGCCCCTTCAGGAGCCGAGGATGCCGCCTTCACCCCCAGCCGGAGTGCGACCCCGAACCGGGGACGCCCCAGCACCGACGCGAGTGCCGCGAGCGACTCCAGGCGATCCGCTGAAACGCCCCTGGCCTCGAACCGGTCCAGCAGCAACCGCCAACCCCCCCGCAGCTCACGGCCCTCGTCCGGCAGACCGCGGGATAACAGCTCCCGCTTCGACGACTAAGCCCGTTGCCTCGCTCGCTGCTGATCCTGCTCGCCAGCCTGATGCTGGTGGGCTGCAACGGTCGTAGTGAACGGGCCGGTGGTGGTTTGCTCGCCATCAGTCAGCAGGCACCAGCCCTGAGTGGCAGTGGTAAGTGGCTGGCGGTTGTCGGCGATCGCGGCGGCAGACCCACAGTGCAGCTGCGCCGTCTCAGCGACGGATCAGTTGTGTCTGTTCCTCAGCTGAGCCGTCATCAGCCCCACAGCTCCCCCTCCTTGAGCTGGAACGGTCGTTACCTTGCAGCGATCACTCAGCGGGGGCGCCGCCGACTCGCGGTGGTGACCGACCGTCTGAACGGCCGGATGCATCCCCTGCCGCTGCCGGGGGGCCGAGACCCGGTGCAGCTCAGCCTGGCGCCGGATGCACAACAAATCGCCCTGCAGGTGACGGATCAGGGCCGGTGGCGCATAGAGCTGCTGGATCTGAGTGATCTGCTCGAACCGGACCGTCCTCCGGGCCAGAGCCTCTCCACACCGGCGTTGTCGTCAGAGCGATGATTCGCCTCGCTCTGCTCTTCAGCCTGATGCTGGTGACCGGGTGCAGCAGCCCTAGGCCCACCCCCCGACCTGACCTCAACGGCCTGCTGCGTCAATCGGTGAACAGCCGTCGGGATCCATCCCTGGGGGGACGCTGGCTGGCCAGCCTGGGCCAACGCAATGGACGGGAGCGAGTCGAACTGATCGACCTACGCAGCCGCAGCCCCGTCCCACTGCCGGGCCTCAACCATGCTGATGCCCAACCGATCAGCGTTAGCGTCAGTGCCGATGGGCAACGCCTGGCCGTGGTCCAGCAACGGGACGACCGCACCGAACTGATGCTCTACAGGCGCAACGTCGGGGCGACACAACGGGTGCCCCTGGATCCACCGGGTGTGCCCCGCAGCGTCAGCCTGGACGGCTCAGGCCGGCGACTGGCGGTGCAGGTGAGCCGAAACGGACGCTGGGATGTGGATCTGATCCGCCTGCCCTGATCAGGGCAGCAGCCCCGCCCAGTGCAAAAAGGTGTCGCCGCTGAGCACCTCGATCAGCAGCATCGCCACAAACCCCACCATGGCAAAGCGGCCATTGACCCGCTCGGCATAGCCACTCCAGCCGAAGGCAGGCACATCGTTTGTGGTGGCGGACGTCTCCGGAACGGACGTGGTGTCAGGGGTCTCGCTGGTGGAGGTCATCCGGCCGGTTCAAGAACGCCCGAAGTCATAGCTGGTCGCTGGGATCAGCCGCCAGTCGCGATCGCCGCTGAGCTCCAGAACGGTGTCATGGAAGTCCTTCAGGGTTGGCCGGTGGCCCACGCTGATGAACGCCACCTCCCGGTCACGCAACAGGGAATAGAGGCGGGATTCGGTCTCGACATCCAGGGCACTGGTGGCTTCATCCAGCACCACGACCTTGGGCGAATTCAGCAACAGCCGCGCAAAGGCCAGTCGCTGCTGTTCACCCAGAGAGAGCAGCCGCGGCCAATCCTGCTTGATGTCAAGGTCGGGATAACGCTGCAGCAATTTGCCCAACATCACCTGATGCAAAACAGCCCGAAGCTGTTCATCGCTGAAACGGGCCTGATCGAGGGGATAACAGAGCTGTTCGCGCAGAGATCCCAGTGCCATGTAGGGCTTCTGGGGAATGAACAGCAGGTCGCCCTGCCCCGGGGAATAGACGGTGCCCGTCGGCGAGCCCCACAGGCCACTCACCACCCGCAGCAGTGAGGTCTTGCCACAGCCGGAAGGTCCCACCACCAGCAGCCCCTCAGCGTTGCCCAGGGAAAAACTGAGGTCTCGCACTAGCACGTTGTCGGTGCGCGGTGTTTTGACCGTCACCCCCTGCAGCGCCAGGCGCTCAGAGGGCACAATCCGCGGCACGTAATCACTCCACTCCTCTGGATCGAGGTTGGAGATGTTCGATTGAAAGCCTTCAAGCCGGTTGATCGATGCCGAGAACCGGGCCAAGGCTTCGATGTTGTAGACGATGAAAAACAGTGATCCCTCAACCAGGTTGTAGGCGACGTTCGCCTGAGCGAAGCCGCCGTAATCCATCTCCCCGGCAAGAATCGGAGCCGCAAGGATCAGGTAGGGGATGAAATTGCTGGCGTAGATGCTTGAACGCTGGAGCACCCGCAGCAGCACCTCCCAGACAATCAGCAGATTGAAGTTTTCAACGACGGTGGCCAGACGACGCATCACCTCCTTGGCTTCCTGTTGCTCTCCGGCATAGAAAGCAATCGATTCGGCGTTGTCCCGCACCCGCACGAGGCCATAGCGGTAATCCGCTTCAAAACGCAGTTGGAAATTGTTCAGCCGAACTAACTTTCGGCCGGCCACAATCATCAGGACAGATACCCCGGATGCATATGCCAGAAGGGCAAAGGTGAGCCCCTCACTCACCGAATAAAGGATGAGGATGTTGAGGGAAAAGGTGAGGATCGAGTCAAAGATATTCAGCACAAAACCAAGAGCCTGCGCCGTGAAATCACGCACGTCCTCGGAAATACGTTGATCAGGGTTATCAACATTGGTGGCCGCTTCATCATTGGGATTGAGCACGTAATAGGCCCGATCCCGCAGGTAATCATCTACCAGGCTCAGCGACAACCATTCCCGCCAGAACAGCCCCAGTTTCTGGGTAAAATAAAACTGCAGGCTGCGAATCGGCAGCGCGACCGCAAAACAAGCGCCGTAGATCCAGAGGTTGCGATACGACGCATCGCCGTCTTTGAAGATCAACGCATTGGTCAGATCCCTGGCGATGAATGTGATGCCGGCATTGATGCCGTTCACGCTCAAGAGCATCAGGATGATCAGGCCGAGAAACAACCAAGGCAGCCAGCGGCGATGCCTGAGTTGGCCCCGCACGGAGGCGAACACCACAGCCCCCAGGACGAACAGGGCACTGATTCCGGCACCCCATCCACGGGACCAGAGCATGGCCAGGGAGGACTGGACGCCACCGAGGTACTGGCCGGTCAACTCCGGCAACAGCCACGACAAGCCGTTCATCAACCCAGTGACCAGGAACAGCACGATCCCGGCCACACAGAAGAGAAGGCTCACCAGCAGTCCAACGAACTGCCAACCGTTGTCTTCGGTGTAAGGGAAGAAGTAGGGCTGCGAAAGCCGACGTAGCTTGGCGGCCTGATTGCGCAGATTCTGAAGCTGGTGGGTCATGCCACTGCTGAACTGTGCTCAGTCTGGCTGTCGCCGCGCCGCTTCGCCGCTGACATCAACCAGGAGGCCACGCCAGAGGACGCCCACCGATCACATGCACATGGAGGTGAAACACCGTCTGGCCAGCACCGGCGCCGCTGTTGATCACCGTGCGGAAATCATCCAGACCCTCCTGTTTGGCCAGGCGCGCAGCCACCAGCAACAGATGGCCTAGCAGGGCCGCATCTTCTGCAGCACCGGAGCGCAAACTCTCGATCGGCTTGCGGGGAATCACCAGCACATGAACGGGTGCCTGGGGGGCGACATCGCGAAAGGCCAGGCACTGCTCATCGCTGTAGACCTCATCGCACGGAATCTCGCCACGAAGGATCTTCCCGAAGATCGTGTCGTCTGCCATGGGCCTTGAAAACGAAGGAACAGCCGGACCGGTACGACAGCAGGGGCATGCATCTCCTGCGTCACCTTCCACAGAATGCTGGCACGTTGTCTCAGTGCATCCCTGCAAGGCCTGGAGGCCAAATCGGGTGGTGGTGGATCTCGCCCCGGGCCTGCCGGGCGTCCAACTGGTGGGCTGCCGGACAAAGCCATTCAGGAATCACGGGAGCGGGTCCGCTCGGCGCTGCGCAACAGCGGCTTGCGCGGCCCCCTGATGCGCGTGGTGATCAACCTGGCACCTTCCGATCTGCGGCAAGGAAGGCCCCTCCTTTGATCTCCCCATCGCCCTGGCCCTGTTGGTGGCCAGCGGGCAGCTCGCCCGCCCTCAGTTGGAGGGACTCTGGTGTACGGGCGAGTTGGGGCTCAACGGCAGCCTCAGGCCCTGTCGCGGGGTGATTGCCCTCGCCGAAAAGGCCAGCAGCATTGGGCCCAGGCCCTGGTGGTTCCTCCTGAGAATGCCCACGCAGCCAGCCTGATTGAAGGGCTAGTGATACGCACCGTACCCAACCTGCGCACGCTGGTGGAGCAGCTGAAAGGGGAGCAACCCTGGCCTCCCGCACCCTGGTCCTTTCGGCGGCAGGCGGCCACCATCTGCTGCTCGTGGGTCCCCCCGGCTGCGGCAAGACCCGCCTGGCCCATCAACTGCCGCGACTGCTGCCGGCCCTAAGCCGCAAGGAAGCGCTCTCCATCACGCGCATCCATTCCATCGCCGGCAATCTGCATGGCATCGATCAACTGCAGCAGCAGCACCCCTTTCGATCGCCACAACACAGTTGCTCCGCAGCCGCCTTGCTGGGCGGCGGACGATCATCTCGTCCCGGGGAGGTGAGCCTGGCCCACGGTGGCGTGCTCTTCCTCGATGAGCTGGCAGAATTTCCGTGAGCGGTACTGGATCAATTGCGGCAGCCCTTGGAGGACGGCGCCGTGCAGATCAGCCGTTCCCAGCAGAGCACGGTGTCCCCGGCCCTGATCACCCTGGTGGCCGCCACGAATTCCTACCCCTGCGGCTGGCATGGAGACCGCGGCTATGGCTGTCGCTGCAGCATCAGCCAGCGCCAGTGCTACTGGCCAGCGACTCTCCGGCCCGCTACTGGATCGGCGCTCCGCCAAGGGATGGCAGCGGTGCTGCGGCAAAGCGGAGCCATCGAGGCGGCGGCACTCGAGCTCTGGGAACAGTTGATCAACCAGCGCGGCCTGAGCACGCGCAGCAGCCTTCAACTGTTGCGCGTGGCGCGCACCATTGCCGATCTCAACGACCGGACCAGCGTCGATCGAATGCCGTGGCGGAAGCGAGTTGCTTCCACTGCGCCGATCTGCTCAAGCAACCTGGAGCTCAGTAGTCGCGGGCACGCTTGTCCGGTGTGTCCCGGTAGGGCTGGGTGCCGATCGGCGGGGGCTGGAGATGGCGGTCGTTGAACGAACCCAGCGCATGGGTCATCGCTTCACCGAACCACTGGAACCATTGAACAACTGTTGTTTTCATCACGTCCTCCTGGGTCTTTCTTCAGTGTGAAATCACTGATAGAGGACGACAACAGGTGTTTTCACCGGTTCTGCGCCAGCTCAGTAGGACGGAGCAATGGGACTCTCGATTTGTTCAGTCTCAGCCGGCTCAAGCTTGAGCTG
>NZ_JBGKDP010000061.1:0-2497 GCF_042954245.1 Parasynechococcus sp. | reverse complement strand
CTTTCAGACTCAGTCGTTTTTGGGGGGTTTGATCAGCTCACCGGTCTGCAACGACACCACAGCGAAGCTGCCCACAAAGACAACCGCCACCAGGACGAGGAAGGCCGCTATGAGATTGCTGATCTCAAGCTGCCCGAGCATGAAGGCAAACAAAATCGTCATCAAAAGCAGCAACCGCTTTTGAACTTAAACGGACTCGTCGTCGTTCAGATTGCCAAGAACCACGCCGACCATCGACAAAGCAATGGCAAGCATCACAACAAGTTCGATCATGCGGCTTTGTTGGAAATGCTTGGCTTCTTGAGCAGAACCGCCGCGATGGAGGGCTTGACCGTCACCTGGCCAGAAGAAGCAGATTGAGCTTGGGGCTGCCAAGTGGATGCTGCTGAGCAACGGGTGGGATTTTTCAACCAAGAACTACGTCCCATCAACCTTCAATCAGCTGTGCCAAGGATTGCGGCTGAAGCGCAGAAGATCTGTCTGATTGGCGACCGATGCCGGAAGTGAGGTGTTTCTTGATCAAGCACTGATGGCGTCAGGCGTTGCTTCCGACAAGCGCTCACGGATCTGAACAGCGGCCTGGCAATAGGCCGCCCAGCCCCCCATACTCCGCAGATCGGCACGGCCATGATCATCTACGGCATTCGATACACAAACACTCTCTACCTCTGCTTTTTCAAACGCCGCTAACCAGGGAATTTCCGCGTGCATCACATCCACATCAAAACCCTCCAAAATTTGGCGTGCTTCCTGCGCAAGCCGTTGTTTTCGGCTGTCCACTTTCACCAACAATGCGGCATGCATGGTGTCCATCTGCCTGAGGATTGAGGAGAGTTCAACGGTGAGCTCAACCAATCTCGCCTGCGGCGTGGTTGGCAGCAAAACAAAGTATGCTCCAGCCGAAATTTTTTTGAGTTCATCCTCGTGGCTGCTGGCCTGCCCGTCGGTGATGATTACCTGGGCATGGCGGGTGGCTTTCGCTGCAGCCTCCACATGCACCACCTCAAACGGAAGCATCCCTCGAGCTGCGTAGGCGGTTGCTAAGCGGTTGCGATCCGCATCAACAACACACACCGACAAGCCCTGCTGGGCCCATACACAAGCCAAATGAAGCTGGTGCAGGTTTTTGCCACACCACCCTTCTGGCCAAAGATAGTCAAAAATATGGCTGAGGTTTAAATGCGCGGAATGATCGCGTCGTTGGGAAAGAACTCTGCAAACACACAAATTGCGGTCGGCCCAACGGGCCTCCACTTCCAAGCGCATCAAGTGATTGCGCACCCACATCAAGGAGTCCACATCAATGGGTTTGTGGAACTTGTGCGGCGGCGCCTTCACCAAATCATCCTTGCTCTGAGAGCTGTTCATGACCGCGAAAACTGATCTGTCCAGACCGTACGGATGGCGTCCTTGGGCGCCATGAGCTTCACACTGAGTAAGCATCAAGGATCACCAATCGCAGCCGAACTATTCAGCAGAACAACGAATTAATGGAAGCTTCGAGTCCGAGCCAGAGTTATCAGAGCTTGAACCTTAATATCGGTAGCCGATCCATCATTTCAACCATTCAAGCGGCGACAGAATCGATTCAATTTACCTTCAGCCGTGATGATCCAAAAAGCACCACAACTCAAGCCGCGCCCGGTGCACACACCTCCCAAACGTGCTTGAAGCACTGAAGGCCTGAAGCAAACAGCCTGAGCTGAACAGAATTCCTGTTCTGTAACAGTACGAACGACACGTGGATTGACAGCCCTCTATAAAGGATCTGTAGCAACTGCTACTCAATCACGTTCACCTCGTCTTCGGCGAGGCGCAGTTCGACTCAGGCCATGGAACGGGGACCTGAGCTTGCTTCGAGGAACCCATCATGACCCTGACCTATCGCGGCCAGAAGTACAACCAGAACAACGCTGCTGCATCCAATGCCCAGCGCCCTGTTCTTGTTTATCGCGGTCAGAAAGTCGCCCACTGACAAAACAGCACAACGACCTCTTTCAAGCCCCGCCTAGGCGGGGCTTTTCCTATGGCTCATTTGCCTTCAGGATCTGACTGCTCTGCCTTCCAACGTTCAAACCAAACCGCGACGGCGAGGGATACACCTACGGCAAATCCCGCACCAATCAGCACCACCCCAACTTCCACCGGCATCAACACCACCTGTTGCTGCCCCAAATCATCGGACAACACCAATCAAGACGGCAAAGGCTGCGCTATCGAACCAAGGCGTTATTGAACCAACGACTGATACGCCTCATTGATATGTCGAAACGCCTCAGCAGAACCACCGAGATCGGGATGATGCTGCTTCACCAGTTTTCGATGCGCCTGCTTGATTTCGGCTAGCGAAGCGTTGGCGTTCAACCCCAGCAGTTCTAAAGCTGCCATCCGGGGATCACGGGGATGTCCAAAATCCACGCGATCCGTACGCCGCTGATCCGTTCGAGTGCGACGTCCCTGCCGTGTGGAGCTGGCTTGGTCCTGGCGCTGACGCAAC
>NZ_JBGKDP010000060.1:0-11886 GCF_042954245.1 Parasynechococcus sp. | reverse complement strand
ATCAATCAGATCAATGGCTTTGTCCGGCAGGCAGCGATCGCTGATGTAGCGGTCGGCGAGACAGTTGGCGGTCTGAATGGCCTCATCGGTGATGGTGACACCATGATGCAGCTCATAGCGCTCCTTCAAGCCGCGCAGAATTTCAAGGCTCAAATCCAGATCCGGCTCCCGGATCACCACCTGCTGGAAGCGGCGGTTGAGGGCCGGATCCTTTTCCACCGTGAGTCTGTAATCCTCCGGTGTGGTGGCACCGATGCAGCGCAGATCGCCCCGGGCAAGGGCTGGCTTCAGCAGGCTGCCGGCATCGGTGCTGCTGCGATCACTGCCAACAACGGTGTGCAGCTCATCGATGAACAACACCACCCCGGAATCGGAACCACTGACCTCCTCGAGCACCGAGCGCAGGCGTTCCTCGAACTGACCACGAAACTTGGCACCGGCGATCAAAGCCCCGAAATCCAGCGCCACCAGACGCTGACCCTGCAGCGACTCCGGCACTTCACCCGCCACGATCCGCTGCGCTAGCAGCTCCGCAATCGCTGTTTTGCCTACACCAGGTTCACCGATGAGCACCGGATTGTTCTTGCTCCGGCGTGAGAGCACCTTGATTAGATTGCGAATTTCAGAATCACGACCGATCACCGGATCCAGGTTGCCTGCTTCCGCCTCTTCGGTGAGATCCCGCCCATATGACTCCAAGGCCGTGGGGGGCTCCTGCAAGGGGGCCTCAGGGGCGGGTGGCTGGGGGGCGACAGGCTCTGGCGCGCGCACCACACGGGAGGAGGACGGAACTCGCGCCACCCGTTCACGACAGGGCGCTTCTTGCTGCACCTCTGGCTGAGACCACGGCATCGACCGCTGCTGGGGTGGAACGGAGGCCCCAATGCCCCGTTGGATCAGCTGCTCCAGGGCATCTGCCGACAAACCAAAGCCGGCAAACAGATCAGCGCCGATCCGCGGATCGACACCAATGGCCATCAGCACTTCCGGCAGATCGATGACGTCGCCACTCCAGCGCCGACGGATGGCATCAGCCGAATCGAGCAGCTGTTCCAGGTCATCACCGATGAAGAGCTCATCGCCTCGCCCAGAGGGCTGATCGACCAGCACATCCTCTAAGCGATCCAAGAGCGCATCGACGGGGAGTGGCAAGCGCTCCACCAGGCGGCGGCAAGCGGGATCGGTGAACAGCACCTGGATTAGGTGCTCCACGTCCAACTGCTCATGGCGCCAGCGACGGGCGACGTCCTGACCACTCAGCAGCAGATCCCAGGCCGCGTCGCTGAAGCGATCCGGCTCATGGGTGAGGCTGCCGTTCAACGCTGGCGATGAAGTCATCCGGTTCTTCAGGCGTGGGCTTTGGAGGACATCTCGATCAATTCCACCTTGTAGCCATCCGGATCCTCAACAAAGGCGATGACGGTGGTGCCGTGCTTCATCGGACCAGGTTCCCGCACCACACGACCGCCCTTGTCGGCAATGCCAGCGCAGGTGCTGTGGATGTCCTCCACCCCCAGCGCGATATGTCCATAGGCATCACCCAGGGTGTAGCGGTCGGTGTCCCAGTTGTGGGTGAGTTCCAAGACCGTGTGGTCTTTCTCCGACCCGTAGCCGACAAAGGCCAAGGTGAAGCGGCCGCTGGGGTAATCCTTTCGACGCAGAAGCTGCATGCCCAGGACCTCGGTGTAGAAGCCCAGAGACCGCTCCAGATCAGCGACCCGGAGCATGGTGTGAAGCATCCGCATGGGTGAGCGTCGTGCAGCATGAATCTGCCGTCATTCTGGCCAGGTATGACTCGTCACAACACGAGAGAGAGGGGCGACCCATAAGATCCCCGGGTTAAGCGTCCGTCCCAACGTGATCGATTCCCTCGACCTCGTCATCGACACCATCGTGGCCCGAGAGGTGCTCGATTCCCGCGGCAACCCCACGGTTGAAGCCGAGGTGCTGCTCGAAGGAGGTGCCATGGGACGGGCCATCGTTCCCAGTGGTGCCAGCACCGGCGCCCACGAAGCCCATGAACTGCGTGACGGCGGTGATCGCTACATGGGCAAGGGCGTTGGCCAGGCCGTGAACCACATCGAAGAGCGGATCGCACCGGCCCTCTGCGGCCTTTCCGCCCTGGATCAGGCGGCTGTAGACACCGCGATGCTGGAGCTGGACGGAAGCGACAACAAATCCAACCTGGGAGCCAACGCGATCCTGGCGGTGAGCATGGCCACCGCCCGCGCTGCTGCCAACGGGCTGGGCATCCCCCTCTACCGCTACCTCGGCGGCCCGATGGCCAACCTGCTGCCGGTGCCGTTGATGAACGTGATCAACGGTGGCGCCCATGCCGCCAACAGCCTGGACTTCCAGGAATTCATGCTGGTGCCCCACGGGGCTCCGAGCTTCCGCGAAGCACTGCGGATGGGCACCGAGGTATTCCACACGCTGAAAAAACTGCTCAGCGACAAGGGCATGAGCACCGCCGTGGGCGATGAAGGCGGCTTCGCGCCGGATCTGGGCAATGCGGAAGCCGGCGAAATCCTGGTGGAAGCGATCAGCAAGGCGGGCTACAAGCCCGGCGAACAGATCTCCCTGGCCCTGGACGTGGCCAGCACCGAATTCTTCGAGAACGGCCGTTATGCCTTCGATGGCGGCAGCTACACCAGCGCCGAGATGGTGGGCCAACTCGAGCAACTGGTAGAGAAATTCCCGATCGTTTCAATCGAAGACGGCCTGGCGGAAGACGACTGGGATGGCTGGAAGCTGCTGACCGAACGCCTTGGCAGCAAGGTGCAGCTGGTGGGTGACGACCTGTTCGTGACCAACACCAAGCGTCTTCAACAAGGCATCGACAGCGCCACGGCAAACTCGATCCTGATCAAGGTGAATCAGATCGGTTCACTCACCGAGACCCTTCAAGCCATCGACCTGGCAGGCCGCTCCGGCTATACCAGCGTGATCAGCCACCGCAGTGGCGAAACCGAAGACACCACCATTGCCGACCTTTCCGTCGCCACCCGCGCCGGACAGATCAAAACCGGCTCCCTCAGCCGGAGCGAGCGGGTCGCCAAATACAACCAGCTGCTTCGCATCGAAGACGAGCTGGGCAGCCAGGCCGTGTACGCTGGCGCTGTTGGCCAAGGTCTCTGCGGCAAGGTCTGACTCAGACCTTCGAGGAAAGTTTAACGGTTGGACCGGGCAACTGCTCCAACCGTTGATCACGACGGATCTTTACCTGCATTCGGAACCAGCTCAAGCCCACCGGCAAAGCGGCCGCAGCCGGAAGAATTGACCAGAGCGGGCGGGCACTGGCACCCACAATGGCGGTAGCCAAAGCCAGGCATCCGAGCAAGACCGATTGGCCGATCGATTGCTGGGCTAGAGCCATCCGGCGGAACTGATGATCCGATTCGCCCAGCCGCACTTGGAGCTGAAGATCTCCCTGCTCCAGGCGTTCCAGACTTTCATCCAAACGCCGCGGGAAGGCCGCAGCGCGGCTGCTGAGGGCCCCGACCTGACGGCCAAGTTCGTTGAACAGATCGTTGCTGCCGGAGCCGCTGGAGGTCATAAGTGGAAGGAGATAAGGCTTGGCGATCGCCACCAAGCTAAAAGCGGGATCAAGGCTGCGGCCAACACCCTCGAAGGTGGACAAGGCCCGCATCACGAAGATCAGTTCAACCGGCAGCCGAAAGGGCTGTCCATAAACCAGGTCGTAGAGATCGCCGGAGAGTTTGTCGATCACATTGGCCGTGAACGGTGGGGTGAGGGCCCCCTGCAGCATCAGCCGCACGAGACGGCGCACCGGACCAACATCAATGCCGCCGGAGATCACCCCGGCCGCCTGCATCTCCTTCACCAATGCCGCTGAATCCCTCGCAGCAGCAGCACGAACCATAGCTCCCAGACGTCGACGCAAGCCGTCTGACAACAGCCCCATCATCCCGAAGTCGTAGTAGATGAGCGCTCCATCACTCGCTACGGCGAGGTTGCCGGGATGGGGGTCGGCGTGAAAGAACCCAAACCGCACCAACTGCTTGAGATAACTGGCTGCACCCACCTCAGCCACCGCGACCGCATCAATACCGGCTTCGATTAACGCCTCACGGTCGTTGACCTTGATGCCGGGCAGATAGTCGAGACACAGCACACGGCGCGTGCTCAACTCCCAGATAACACCAGGGATCCTAATGCATTCGTCATCCAGAAATTGCTGACGAAAACGAGCGGCGTATTGCGCCTCAACGCGGAAATCGAGCTCACGCAGCAGCACACGTCGACATTCCCGTGCCATCGCCCGCCAATCACGACCACGCCCCCAACTGGGATTGCGTTGCAGCACAGCTGCCACCTGCTGCATCACCTCCAAATCAAGGCGAAACAGGCGATCGAGCCCAGGCCGCTGCACCTTGAGCACCACCTGCCGGCCACTGCGCAGACTGGCGCGATGTACCTGGGCCAGCGAGGCAGCACCCAGGGGCTCGGGGTCGAGGTCGATCACCTCGGCACAGCGCGGACCCAGCTCTCGCTCGAGCACGGTCTGCACCTGATCAAAACTGAAGGCCGGAACACTGTCCTGCAGTGCTGCCAGTTCGGTCACCCAGCCCGCAGGGAGGATATCTGGGCGGGCGGAGAGCAGTTGCCCCAGCTTGATGAAGGCGGAACCCAGAGACAGCAGCTCAGCCGTCAACCAACGGGCTCGCTGTTGCTGACGGCGCGCACGACGCTCGGCGGTGACACCACCGCGATAGGTCCAAGACTGGCCATCCCACCAAAGCAGCAGCAGCAGCGTCAGGACAGCGTGCCAGATGCGGAGCGCTCGCAGCAGTCCAAGCATCAGGGGCGTGCCTCGATCGCTTGGCTGAGATCAGCCACCGTGGCCCGAAGACGATCGATGACCACTTGTGGGTTGTCCGACGGTTCCGATGACGACGCCCCATCTGTGTTCACCGTGGCCTGATCACCCCGTTCAATCCGTTCTGCTTCGGCACGCACCTCGTCTTGAAACAGGTCCCATTCCTGGCGCAGCCGTTGTGGGGCGTCTTGCGCCAGCACCGCCAACTCCGCTGCCGCGTCTGCAAAGCCGTGACCAAGGCGCGCACTGACGCGGTTCACCGTGGCACGAATCAAGGCCTCCGACGAGCCCATGGACCGATTGCAGACAGCTTCAACTGTGGCAGATCCAACCGGAGATCAGGGCTGAGGCGGGGTCACGGGCTCAATGGCTTCGAAAAAGGGTTCCGCGCCAGGAGTCAGCACAACAGGTTCCGGCTCAGCCACCAACACCGGTGAATCACCTTCTGGAACAACCACAGCAGGCATCACCTCGATGGACTCCTCAGAAAGCACCAGGGAATCGGCGTTGCTGTCATCAAGCTCGAGTTCAGGCTCCTGGGCTAATGAAGAGGCGGGTCCGTCTTCTTCCTCAAGCTCGGGGGCAATGGTTTGGGGGTCCGACCAGGCTGGGGCCGTCCAGACCGGGGGTTCGGGGGTCTGCAGCGCCAAATCGGGTTTGGGCGTCTCCTTGACCGCTGGCTTGGCCGGTCGGCTCGCAGCCTCGGCGGCCTCTAGGGCTGTGACATCCACTTGCAGGGATGGATCGTCGTCACTGAACCGGGCCCGAATCTTCTGCAGGGAATCCCCTGGAAATGCGAGCGGTGTGAAGGCCTCAGGGACAGGGTCCTGAGCATTGGTCTGCAGCGTCAGCACCCGCTCGGTGATGCCGTAACCAAGGGCGAAACAACAACCAGCCACCAGAGGGCCCACCCAGAAACGTGCCTTGGCCTCAACGGCAGCGTCAGGGGAGCTGGTCTTGTCCACGGATGGGTCTGACGGAGACTCGGATTGTGACAGGGATCCAGAACAGAAGCTTCAGGTGGTGTAGTCGGCATTGATGCGCACGTACTGATCCGAAAGGTCACATCCCCAAGCCTGACCACAGCCGGAACCATGCCCCAGGCAGAGGCGAATCGGAACATGCTCCTGCCGCAGAACGTTGCTGGCTGCAGCGCGATCAAAGGCCACGGGTTGACCGGCCGCCATCAATTGATGCGAACCAATCCAAAGAGCAACCGCATCCGGATCGAAGGACACACCAGAGCGACCTGCGGCCGCCACGATCCGCCCCCAGTTCGGATCCCGGCCATGGACTGCGGTCTTCACCAGGGACGAACCACAGACCGTGCGGGCCACCCGCAACGCGGCGGCCTCGTCAACCGCACCCTCTACCTGCACCTCGATCAGACAGGTCGCCCCTTCACCATCCCGGGCAATGGCCTGGGCCAGCTGCTGCATGGCCTTGGTGAGGCCCTGTTCCAGAACGGCATGGTGCTGTTGGGCCAGCGGTGGGCCTGCCGCAAAGGCCAGCACGGTGTCGTTGGTACTGGTATCTCCATCAACGGTGATGGCGTTGAAGGAACGCTGCACCACACGCTGCACCATCCCCTGCCAGACACCGGCATCGACGCCGACATCACAACTGAAAAAGCCGAGCATCGTGGCCATGTCGGGATGAATCATTCCCGAGCCTTTGGCCATCCCTCCAATGCGCACTCGGCGCCGCTCCAGCTCCAGTTCAAGCGCCACCTGCTTGTCCACCAGATCGGTGGTGAGGATGGCGTTGGCCGCGGCATCTCCACCCGCGTCATCCAAGGCCTCCACCAAAGGAGCTAACCCAGCCAGAAGGGTCGTCATCGGAATCGGCACACCGATCACGCCGGTGGAGCAGATCAACACCGATTCCGCATCGACGCCGAGCTGATCCGCCAGTACCTGGGTGGCGCGCTGGCTGTCGACCAGACCACGATCCCCGGTGCAGGCATTGGCCTGACCGGAGTTGATCAACACGGCACGAGCCTGGCCGCCATGACTGACGAGGCGATCACGGCAGAGATCAACACAGGCCGCCCGCACCATGGAGGTGGTGAAGGTGCCCGCACAAACAGCCGCATCCGGAGCTAGCACCAGCGCCAGATCAGGCTTCCCCGAGGGCTTCAGGCCGGCCACGATGCCTGCCGCCTGGAACCCATTCGGTGCCGTCACACCACCCTGGATCGGTTGCCAAGAAGAAGCTATCGCCACCGCTGATCCGCCGCGAGACACTGGGTGCATCCTGCTCCGACACCATGGCGCCTGGCGAGACGTTCTCGCAACGACGCATAGGACTCACGGGCGGGATTGCAAGCGGCAAGAGCAGCGTGGGCCGTTGGTTGGCGCAGCAAGGGCTGCCGGTGTTAGATGCGGACCAATACGCCAGAGAGGCCCTCGCACCCGGTCGCCCGGCCACAAACACCGTGCTGCAGCGGTATGGGTCCACGGTCCAAGCCGGGGACGACGCAGCCGTCGAGCGAGCTGCCCTGGGTCACATCGTGTTCCAAGACCCTGCTGAAAGGTGGTGGCTCGAGCAACTGATTCACCCGATCGTGCGGGAGCTCTTCGACGAAGCACTCAGCCTCCATGCCAAGACACCAGCCATTGTGCTGATGATTCCGCTGTTGTTCGAAGCGGGTTTGGAGTCGCTCTGCAGCGAAATCTGGCTGGTCGACTGCGATCAATCCCAGCAACTCGAACGCTTGATCGCGCGGGACGGGCTGAGCCCTGAAGCGGCTCAAGCCCGCATCGCCGCGCAATGGCCCCTGAGTCGAAAACGCGGCTTAGCTGACCACGTGATTGCCAATCGAGGCCAACCCGGCGTCTGGAAAGCCCAGGCCGTGGATCTGCTGAACCAACCTCAGAAGAACTAATCAGGGTTCAAGACATCCTCCCTTCGTGTCCACAATGCAGCTGAGCGCAACAACGATTCATGCATTTGGCATCACTGGTCTGACTATCCCTGATCTCTGGTGGGCTGATGTTGACCTCCCCTGCAATGGCGCCATCAACATTGCACGCAGCAGTGCCGCGGCAGCGAATGGAGGACTACGCCTGTATCACCCCGCCAGCTGCATGTTTAAAAACCCGACCGACAACCCCTGCCTGACACAACAGGACGCCAACGGCTTCGAATTCAAGTTCCAGGGCGGTCCTCCAGGCTAGAAAGTGCTTGGGCTTCCCGCCACAGTCGAATCGATGGTTTTGATTTCCTCCGATGGAAAGTCAGTGATTCAGGAGCTGCATCAAGCGATCGAAGCTCCATCCAACGAGGACGAATTCTTCAATTGATCAACCATTACGCCCGAAGTCGGCACGGAACCACTTGGTGATTACCCAATTTCTGGCCCGCCTCCACGGGCAAGGCCTCATGCAGCGTGATGGGGTTGGGAGTGCCATCGGCCTGGAGGTTGTTCCAGGCCAACGCCATGCCGGGGTCGTAGCGCTGCCCCTGAATTGGTTCCGAGAGGCGCGGACCCACGCCGAACAAGGTCGCAAAGCGCTGATCTAGGCTCGCCGCCAGCTGGGGATGGTTCTGGCGCAAGTGACAGGTGCGACTGGTGCGATAATCGCTGCTGACGCGGGTCACCGTTGACGGCTGCAGTGACGCGTTGATGGCGTCGATCACCTGCTCGCATTCCTCGTGGCTGAGCAGTCCTGGCAGCTCATAGACCTGGGCCAGTGAGGTATCCAACCGCCAGGCGCGAGGCCGGCACTCTTGCCGGGTGAGGGAAGCCTCGAACCAGGCGAACCAATCGGGCATGGACGACTGGAGAACGGCGGCAATCGCGTCTCGAGCAAACCCCTGATCAAGGGCCGGCTGCATCAACTCTTCAGGATCACAGCCGCGATCCCGGTTCTGCAGCAGCCACTCCTTCCAGGCGTCGGGAGTGGCTGCTGCTCCGCTCATTAACCCTTGAGCTTCTTGCTCAGAATCTGGTTGGCGAGCTTGGGATCCGCCTTACCACCGGTCTTCTTCATCAACTGTCCGACGAAGAATCCCTGCAGCTTGGTTTTGCCGCCGCGGAAGGCCTCCACCTCATCGGGGTGGGCCCCCAACAGCTCATCGACGATGGCTTCGATCGCCGCCGGATCACTGATCATCCCGAGGCCGCGCTCGTCGACGATCGCCTTAGGTGAGCCGCCTTTCTCGAGCAACTCCGAAAGAATCTCCTTGGCGATTTTGCCGCTGATCTTGCCGCCATCGATCAGCTGCACCATTTCGGCCAACTGCTCAGGCCGGAAGGGCAGTTCGGCGTAGCTGAGCCGATTGCTGTTCAAATAGGCGGCGATGTCGCCGGTGATCCAGTTCGCTGCAAGCTTGGCGTCAGCGCCAGCGCCCACAACGGCCTCGAAATAGTCGGCCATCGGCCGCTCATCGGTGAGCACCCGTGCGTCGTACTGGGAAAGACCCAGCTCATCAGCGTAGCGATGGCGTTTGGCGGCCGGCAACTCGGGCAGTTCAGCACGCCAGGACTCCCGCTGATCCGCACTCACCTCAATCGGGCCGAGGTCGGGATCCGGGAAGTAGCGGTAATCGCTGGCCCCTTCCTTGCTGCGCATGCTCTTGGTGAGCTGCTTACCCTCATCCCAGAGGCGGGTCTCCTGAACAATCGGCTCACCGGTCTCGTAGGCCTTGATCTGACGCTTGATCTCGTACTCGCAGGCCTTTTGAATGGCCGAGAACGAGTTCATGTTCTTGATCTCCACCTTCGTACCGAAAGGCGCATCCGGCCCCCGACGCACGGAGATGTTGACGTCGCAACGCAGGGATCCCTCCTGCATGTTGCCGTCGCTCACACCCAAATACCGCATGATCCGGCGGATCTCCGAGGCGTATTCGGCCGCTTCACGGCCGGTGCGCAGGTCCGGCTTGCTGACGATTTCCGCCAAGGCCACACCGGCCCGGTTGTAGTCCACAAGCGAATGGGTGGAACCCGCCAGGCGGTCGCTGCCGGCATGCACCAACTTGCCGGCGTCCTCCTCCATGTGCAGACGCTCGATGCCGATGGTCTTCAGGTAGGTGTCCTTTCCTTTTTCAACGACCTCCACCTGGATCCAGCCCTCCTCAGCGATCGGCTGGTCGTACTGGGAGATCTGATAGTTCTTCGGGAGATCGGGATAGAAGTACTGCTTGCGGTCGAACTTGCTGTGTTCAGCGATGTTGAGGTTCAGCGCCATCGCTGCCTTCACCGCATACTCGAGCACCTTCTGGTTCAGCACCGGCAGGGTGCCGGGCAGACCGCACACCACCGGGTCGATGTGGGTGTTGGGGTCATCGCCAAAGGTGGTGGATGCCGCCGTGAAAATTTTGCTGTCCGTTCCCAGCTGCACGTGGGTCTCGAGACCGATCACGGCCTCCCAGGCCAGTTGGGTTGCTGCGTCGGCCATGCGCCCGTGATGTGAAGCAGATTCTGGGATCCTATGGAATCGGGATGAAGCCCTCTCCTGACAGCATGACCAGGAAGGGCCTCTCTCGCGCATGACTGCCGCCTCTGCCTCAACCGTCTGTGTTTTGGGCGGGGGACTGATGGGCTTAGCCGTTGCTCATCAGCTGGCCCGTCGCGATCAGTGCGTAACCGTGATTAGCCGTCACCGCAGCGAAGCGGCAGGGTTTGTGGCTGCAGGGATGCTGGCGCCCCATGCCGAAGGCTTGAGCGGCGAGTTGTTGGAGCTGGGCCAAGCCAGCCTCGAGCTGATCCCTCGCTGGGTGGCACAGATTGAAGGTGACAGCGGCCTGGGCTGCGGCCTGCGCACCAGCGGCATCGTGGTGCCGTTCCGCACAGCGATCGAGCGGGACGCTTACCCCACCGCCAGCCTCGGACAAACCTTGGATCGCACCGGGCTGGAGCGGGAAATCCCAGGCTTGGGGCCGGAGTGGAGCACCGGGTTGCTGTTCGAGCAGGACGGCCAGATTGACAACCGCAGGCAATTGATGCGGGCCCTGGAGCGCGCCTGTGTGTCCCTGGGCGTGCAGTTCATGGAAGGGGCCGAGGTGCTTGATCTGGAGCGGGATTCCGCTGGACAGCTCTGCGGCATCCATCTGCGCAGCGCCGAAGGAGAACAGCAGCAACTGAGCTGCCTGCAGGCGGTGCTCTGCAGTGGCGCCTGGAGCCAACAACTGGTCCCGCAATTGCCCGTGTTCCCGGTGAAAGGCCAGATGCTGTCGCTGCAGGGGCCGCGGGAGGCACTCAAGCGGGTGATCTTCGGCCCCGGCACCTATCTGGTTCCACGCGAAGACGGATTGATCGTGGTGGGGGCCACCAGCGAACGGGACGCCGGCTTTGCTGAAGGTCTCACGCCCGATGGCCAGAAACAACTACAGACGGGCATCGCCAGCCTGCTGCCAACAGCAGCCAACTGGCCCCCGATGGAGCGTTGGTGGGGGTTCCGGCCCTGCACACCCGACGAAGGCCCTCTGCTCGGCCCTGGTCCGCTGCCCGGCCTGTGGTTGGCCTGCGGGCACCACCGCAATGGCGTTCTCCTCGCTGCCATCACAGCTGAGCTCACGGCTGGCGGCGTCATGAAAAAGGCCCCCAACGCAGCCGAAGAGGCGTTGTTGGGGGCTTTCCGCTGGGATCGATTCGAAAACTGAGTGATCAGCCTTCGACGCGCCACTCCTGATCGGAAGGAGGCCAGTCGTTCAGCTCGGAGACTTCAAACCAGAGGCCGATCTCGAAGGCAGCGGTTTCCGCAGCATCGGAACCGTGAATGACGTTGCGGCTAATGTTGACGGCCAGATCGCCACGAATGGTGCCGGGCTCGGCCTCGAGGGGCTTGGTGGCACCGATCAGCTTGCGGGCACTGCCGATGACACCATCGCCTTCCCACACCATGGCGACGACAGGGCCGGAGGTGATGAAGTCGACCAGACCGGCAAAGAAAGGACGCTCCTTGTGGACACTGTAGTGCTGCTCCGCCAGGGCGCGGCTGGGGGTGATCTGCTTCAGACCCACGAGCTTGAATCCTTTGCGCTCAAAGCGGCCGAGGATCTCGCCCACCAGGCCGCGCTGGACGCCGTCGGGCTTGATC
>NZ_JBGKDP010000059.1:0-10429 GCF_042954245.1 Parasynechococcus sp. | reverse complement strand
CTCCAGCATGTGCCGTTGCCATTGCTTCAGCTGCAAGCTTTTCGACCAACGAGCCGCCCTGGCGGGTTTCGGCGAACAAAAGCTGAACCACCACACCGCAGAGCAAAGAGCTGCCAGCATCAACTCCACCAGCGTGAAACCTTGAGCAGGGCGGGGGCCCGTGGGTTAAGCAGAGGGCACTGCTCAGGGAGCCGCCTGGATCATCCCGATAGACACCGCTGCGGCTGATGCCCAGGGGCAAGCCGATCACTAGGAACAAGGCCTGGACATGGCTGGGTTGAAACAACACCACCAGACCGCCATCAAGTACCAATCCATTGCTGCTGAAGCGAACGGCGCCCGGCAGGTTGCTACGAACCTCCAACGCATCTGCACCGGGCTCCGCCAGAAGCGTCACGTCCCCACGGCAGGACGGCAAGTCGCCCGCCAGCGGCGGCTTCCAATCATTCGTACTGAGACGCAGAGCACAGGGCTGGCGGTCCCGTTCAGCGGCCATCCGGCCCCGGTCGAGCCCCACTCGCAATCGCCGCAGACCGTTGTCCAGTGCCAAGCGCCGTTGCAGGACACTGGAGCTGGGAATCACCAAGCTCGCCAGGATCCCCAGCAGCGCCACCACCACAAGACACTCCACCAGGCTGAAGCCATCATCCCGATCCCCGAACATCAGATCAACACTCATCGTTGGCCTCCCGCGGGCAATGTCCCAGTCCGGCTGGGGTGAACAACTGGTTGCGCTTGAACGGGATCGCAGCGGTGGGATCCCTCAGTTCCACGGCGAGCCAGAGGCCACCCCCCGCGGCGTCAAAACGCCATGGCATCGCGAGATAGGAGTCTTCGGACAAGCCCTCCAGAACACCGCTTACCGCCTCATGATCCCAACGGCAATCGACATCAGCGACGGAAGCGCTGGCCAAGACTCGCCGACTGGCCAGGAGCCGTTGCTCTAGCAATTGCACCTGCTGATCCAAGTGAGCCGACGACAACGCGGCCTTACTGGTTCGCGACCATCCCTGGAAGGACACCTGACTACTAAGCCCCAGGATCACAGGGGAGACAAGAACTTCCGTGAGCGTCATGGCAGCAGCTCCAGATCCAGCAGGCTCCGGCGGCCATCACTCCAACGCAGCTGCAGCGTTCCAGCCATCGCGCCATAGGGCTGCCAATGCAGCAGTTGCCAGTCGAGATCGACGACGTGACCGGATTGGAGCACCGTTGGGTTCACTCCTTGGCAGTGCTCTGATGCATCCCACGCCGAAGAGGGCAACGCCAGGAGGCAGGCATAGGCAACAACAGCATGCCGTTGAAAAGCCATCGCCACCGAACGCTCGGCATCGCGGATCTTTGCCGTGGCCAGCGCCTGACGGCTGCGCTGGCGCGCGTGCAGGGCAAGGGTCTGCAACGACAAGCTGCTGAGCAAAAGCAGTGCCGATGTGGTGAGGGCCAAAGGCAGAACAAAGCCCCGCTGCTGTGGGTGAGGCAAACGCATCCAAGATCAACGAACCTTGAATGAAGCATTCCCCTCTGGATGGCCGACCTAACTTGAAGCGGTCACATCCATTGCGTGAGCCAAGAGCCGAGCCAGCTGCTGATCGTCGATGACGACCCGGAACTGCTGCGGTTCCTGGTGGGGGAACTCAGCGCCACCGGCCATCAGTGCATCGGCTGCGACAACGGCCAGGACGCTCTGCTGCGTTGGCGCTAGGAAAGTTTTGATCTAGTGGTGCTGGATTGGACGCTTCCGGACTTCTCCAGTGTTGATGCTGACCGCCCGCGACGATATGGATGAACGTGTACGGGCCCTGGATGCGGGGGTGGATAACTACCTGACCAAGCCATTCAACCTCAATAAACTATACGCCCGGGGCGGGCACGGCTGCGGCGGAGTGGCTACGAGCAAGACGCACGCAGTGAGGCCAAACCCCTTGAGCTGGGAGATATGCAAATCAATCCCATCGAGCGCAGCGTGATGGGTTCCGAACGAGAGATTCACCTCTCGCAACGGGAATTTGAGCTGCTTTTGTTTTTAGTGAAACAAGCAGGTGAGGTGCAATCGCGACAAACAATCCTGGATGCCGTATGGGGATCTTCTTTTGTTGCCGACCCCAACACACTCGACGTCTACATGGGCTATTTGCGCAAGAAAGTGGAATCCAAGGGACAGCAACAACTGCTGCACACCGTGCGCGGTGTGGGTTTCATGGCGCGGGTGGGCGAGCCGAAATTTTGAAGCGAAGTTGCAGATCGGCACCATCCCCCCAGGAGTATCAGCAATTAGCAACTGGCCCTGCATGGCCCGCATCAGCTTGTTCACGATCGCCAACACTACTGCCCTGGGTTCCACTGGAGGTGCTGCCACGCACAAACCGTTCCACCACTTGATGGCGTTCCTCCAATCGATTGAAAGCCAGAGCGATCGGTTGCAACTCGAGCGGCTGCCCACTCACATCAATCAGATGCTATCGGCCTGCAACGCATTCACTTGATCACTGAGCTGGCCGAGGGGAAGCGACAAGCCCCTCCAAAGAACGACACGCAGCAGAGCAGCGGTGAGCAGAGTGGGCACACCAGCACCAGCAATAAGAAGCAGCTGCAAATTTCGTTCATAGGCCAATGAGGCCGACACGTCCTGTCGCACCAGCAGGAGCCGTTCATCTCCGGTTGGTGCGCTGATCAGGGTTGCACTCTGCAACCACGACCGATCGCCCTGTCCTTGAACAAGTAGTGGAGGTTGCTCCTGGCCTGAGGGCAACAGCAGTAGCTCAACACCAAGGGGCACCAGGAAACGAGAGTTGGAATCAAAGGTGCGTTGATCAACCACGAGAGATCGCACCAAATCCTTATGAGCGATATGGCGCTGGTTTAGGGCCAAGAACCGATTGATACCCAGCAGCAGGGAATAACCCGCTATCACAGTCAGCACACTGGTAGACAACAACCACAGACGCAGGGAAGGGAGTGAAAGAATTAATGAATAACCCTCGCCGCCAGAACAACAGCCCAATCGATGATGGTTATCATTCGATTCATGAAGAATCCACTAAGAGCTTTCTTAGGAAAAACTTAGACAACCTTCCAACTATCAGCATCAAGAGCTGGAAATGATAGAAGAGATCAAATCAAAGGCAACCTCTCAAGGATTCGTCATGACGATGCTCAATTCACGCCTTCGACTGGCGCTTATCACCCGGAAGAAGAAGCAGAACATCCTCTAGTGAGGCCTCACACTCGTGGAGCTGATGGTCGTAATTATAATTATCGGAGTTCTTTCAGCAGTTGCACTTCCTAACTTCCTAAGCCAGACCAACAAAGCCAAAGCTACTGAATGCACCACAAAAATGGGCTCGATTATGAGCATGGTGAGCGCCGAACACCTGTTAAGCACAACTGATACTGATGCTCTTTTAACAAGTGAAGCCGCAATCGCCAATACCAACAGCAATTTATGCACATTTGCAGAAGATGCCGCTGCTAATGCGATTGCCAACACCTACGGAGTAACTAGTGCAGGCAAATAAGTTCAGATCTGGCAAGCAAATACGCAGGAAAATCTTGCGTTAGTGGAACAACAGGGAAACGTGAAACTAATGCAAAAACAGGAGACACCATAGTCCTGACTGATGTAACAGCGAGTGATTGCAGCTAGGCCACTTCTTGAGATTAATTACTTTCACAAACTTGACGAACTCAAATTGATTAAACAAAGCCATCCAAAATAAAAATTTTCGGATGGCTTTATCCTTCCTCTGGTTGCCATTGTTAGTCTCATATTGTGGCTAGTCTCCTGGCCCTGATGGGGCGATCTTTTGAACTTCTAATTGAATTAATTCGTCAAGACCAGAATCAACAAGCGAGAGAGGCTACCGAAAGCGGCCTGGCAGTAATTCTCAAAGAACTTAATACCAACTGCCCTTGCCTCCTAATAAACGACTGCACCATCGAGGATTCGGGTGGAACGATCTTTTGCCCAGGCTGGCCAACCGATACAGCGGTAGGTGGAACCTTCGAATACATCACCTCGGTCTGCCCTTCCACGACAACGCCACTAGAAAGACTTTTTAGTAAATTGAGCGCAATTCTTCCTGGAGGCACTAGTAGCTACAAATTAATAAGCTACGACTTTACGGGCGACCAACATCAAGGCGGCACAGCAGCGATCCGAGTCGAAGGGAAAAGCCTGCATTTCCATAACAGCAGTATCACCACCAGGGCCGAGGCATTTATCCTGCAGGAAGTAAACATCATGCCGAAGCCTTGCAGCGGCGCACAAGGCGGCTACCCAGGACTGCTCGGAGAAACAATAAACCTCGGCAACCAAGACGTGGAGGGTGATATCAACGGCAATGTTGTCTGCACCACATGCGACCCCAACCAGAGTCACAAGATGAACTAGAAGAAGATCTTAATCTGAAAAACAAAGGTGTTGTAGAGGGAGAACTACTTGGTGGCCAGCTAGTACTCGATGATCCGCCAGCATTCCCAGGATTCCCAACCGATTACGCAACGACATATGGTATTGCACCTTGCAGCAACAGCAGCTATTATATCACAACGTCAACAACCTTTACAGCAGGCCAGAACAACGGAGGGCGATGCATTGTTGACTCGAGCAAAAACATTACACACTGCAAAGTCGACAACATTCTTCTAAGCGGCAATCACGTTCTCAGCATTAAGATATCCGGGACTGGTAATCCTGCCCCAAGCATTCTATTTTAGATTGACGGGAATATTAATACCAGTGGAACAACTGGTATTGAGCACGCCAGGGATTCTTCAAACTTTTCGATCTTTGGTACACCCAGAAGCCAATCCCCCACTTGCACCCAAAACGTTCTAATCGGTGGGACTAGTCAGTCATTGAACGCATTTCTATACATGCCTGATGCCTGCACAGGAATCAACAGAGGTGGGAACGCCGATCCAAATTTCTTTGGCTCCATATGGACACGGGAATTCGGCAGCATTGGATCATCCGGAAATTCAGAAAACATAGGAGTGCCCGACGACATGGGCAGCAAAATCTACATCAATTTTGGTATCAACTTCTGCGTTGGTATTCGTGAATACGCGGCCCATGGTGCCAATCGATGGACTCTACTGATGAAGCCATGAAGAAGCTTCAAACCTATAAAAAGATAAATTTACAGTAACTGAGTCGTTGACCGTTGTGGCCCTAGTCGGCATCCTGAGTGCCATTGCCTCCTATAGCCAACGCTGGGCTCAGGAGCGCCTGCTTGCAGCTACCCATGAAACACACACCTGGCTCGAAAATCAGCGTATGATGGCCTTAAAAGAAGGACAAGCCTCGCAATCAGCATCAACACAGTCACAGCAACTCTTGACCCATCTGTAGAAACTATTTCTCTTGCAGAAGGTATTCTGAATAACAGCTGCAAGGACCAAGCACCTCTCAGAATCCGAGACTCTGTCACCAACGGTGGCGGAATCTCTCTTTCTACCAGTGATCCTGATGCTACAGGAATCCGATTTTTATTTCGTGGCCTAGGCGAAATTATCACAACTAGCTCTAATAAAAATAATCAGGAAGTTCTCGTCTTCAAACTCAATCATCCTGAAAGCAATAAACAATGCTGCATCAAGATAATAAACCCGCTGGAATTAATCCGTACAGGATAGAGCGAGGCTAATGCAGATAGCTGTCGGTACAGCAACAGCTTCTAATCAACCTATTGAGACAAGAATGAGAGAGATATCACATCAAAATCCCAAAAAGAAAAATGGCATTACGATCACCGAACAATGATTGCTGCGGCGTTAGGCATAGGGCTAGCAAACGTTATCGGCCAGTTGGTAGTCACCCATTTACAAAGCAATGCTCGCAGCGAGAGCCTATTACGCCAATGCGAAGATTGGAAGCGCGCCACTCGTTCATTGAATCAGAAATCGCCATGAGTGAGCGAATTTTTACCAGCAGTGAGGCCGTTTCCATTCCGACAGGCTGCGATCTCCAAAGCAGTGAAATCAAGCTAGCCCTCGACTTTCCTCGTGATCTGCCCCTTGTTCTGTATGGGATCCGCTCAGTAAACAACTTATCAACAGCAGAGCGCAGCCAGTGGATTGGGGAGGCGCAGGATGATCAAAACTTTGGACTGTTAATCCGTTACGGCCCTAACCTTAAACTAACCAACAATGGAGAAGATAACCATGAAAACCCAATCAATCATTTTTGATGACATCGATACCAGTACTGCAGATAATGGACTCCAAGTCACAGTTCATGATTCCAAATCAGCGTCGTTCTCATTAGCTCTCCAGGCATTGAAGAATAGTCGCTTTATTGGCAATACCAGTTACTTGCATTTGCGCCTGGGATCAAGCAGCCACTCACGCATCAATCCCATTACAAGCTTCCCCGAGGAATCTCTATTTGCCAGCATCTTTGTGGAATTGATTCAAATACAGGTGAATGCGGGTGCCAAGACGTTGGCTCGTATTACGTCATTCCAGTATCCAAGTCCACCTTTACTGTTCCCTATGAAGGCCTCACAGAAAACGACAACATCACTGTTTGCAGCCTCATCCCAAGCACAAACATCACCGGTCGAGACCACTCAGATGTGATTGATAGCCTCATGCCTAGCCCAACAAGCTCCGCTGGAGTCACGTTGATGGCAGAGATGGACGAAACGTACTGTTTGGCACTCCAGGGCCAGATACCCTCACTACCGGATCTGGAGATGACGTTTGTAGGCAGGGCAGGGAGCGACACCATCGACGGCGGTGATGGTAACAACAGTTACTCACCTTGGCCAAGCCTGAACGACCCATCCATCGGCAACCTGGCAGACCTTCAAACCACCTCAATCACCGGAGGAAGTGACTTGGATATTGTTTATCTACGAGGACTTAAAAGTTAATTTAGCGGCATTAATTCTTGCACCAAGACGAGTGGATGCACAATCCAGCCATCCGACACTTCAATCAAGCTTTCATTGGTTTTAAAATAAGGCATTGATGTCCTTGTTTTCAAAGATTCACGCATTGACCTTCCCTAAGTGAAGATCAATGCGTGAATCCAATTAATCTGCAAGTCGTCAAAGAGTCTTCAGAAAGCCGAGATCTACTGTATACTTATGGATCTCAGCTAAATATTTTGACACCGTCCTGACTCATGCCAGCATTATAAGCATAGCCTGGCACACGAATCTAAATTCGACTGAAGATACAGTCGTAAAGGCATTAACAGTAATACCTACATTCAGATGCCTGGTAAAGGTCGATACCAGGTCTACCAAGCATTGCAGGCATCATGAGAAGCAGTAAGCCCGTTTGTAATTCAGCTCAGTCGGGCTTCAGGCTCACAGAGGTGTTGGTGTTATCAGTGATGCTGACGTTTCTTGTGGCTAGCTCCACTCAACTCTATTTCAATTCCGGCTAAGCGGTCCGCAAAGGCAGCGCCCTCACTGCCGCGTGCTCAAACAGCACAATCGGCACCTATATGGCCGCTAACCACAAAAACTCAGGTAGTGAGCCTGGTTTCCGCTGTCAGGAAGCACAACCCTGGTTTGGCCTGACGGGAACGATGTTCTCAGGCAAACCAGTGGAGTGACCATCCAGCGCACGATCTCGGTGAATGACTCAGACCCAAATCAACTCAAAGTGGCTTACACCACTAATTCTGGCGCGCTCATTCCGATCACATGCAATGCCTCACTGATGCCCATGAACTAGCCGCCAAAAGGACAGCTAACAGTAATCAGAGGATAAGTAGATTCACCTCAGGGGCTCTGATTCAGCTTTAAGACGGCCATGAAAGCCTCTTGAGGTACATCTACCTTACCCATCGCCTTCATCCGTTTCTTGCCCTTGGCCTGCTTTTTCAGCAGTTTTTTCTTACGTGAAATGTCACCGCCGTAGCACTTGGCGAGCACATCCTTGCGGATGGCGCTGATGCTGGTGGAAGCAATGATGCGGCTACCGATGGAGGCCTGAATCGGAATCTTGAACTGCTGGCGCGGAATCAGTTCCTTGAGTTTCTCCACCAAGGCCTTGCCCACGTTGTAGGCCTTGTCTTGATGAACGATCGTGGTGAGCGCATCGGCCCGCTCACCGTTAATCAGCACATCCAGCCGCAGCAGCTGATTCTTGCGATAGCTAATCAGGTGGTACTCCATCGAGGCATATCCCTGGGTGCGGGTCTTCATCTGATCGAAGAAGTCGGTCACCACCTCGGCCAGCGGCAATTCGTAGATCAACGTCACCCGATCGGTGGTGATGTACTTCATGTCGATGTAATCGCCGCGCCGTTCCTGGCACAGGCCCATCAAGGCGCCATTATAATCGTTTGGCGCGTAGATCTCCATACGCACGTAGGGCTCTTCGATGGATTCGCGCTTCTGCGGATGGGGAAGCGTGGCGGGGTTGTCCACCATCACCTCTGAGCCATCGATCATGTTCACCTTGTAAATCACCGATGGAGCGGTGACGATCAGATCGAGGTCGTACTCACGCTCGAGCCGCTCCTGCACGATCTCCATATGCAGCAGGCCAAGGAAGCCGCAACGAAAGCCGAAGCCCATGGCGCTGCTGGTTTCTGGCTCATACTTCAGCGCCGCATCCGAGAGCTGCAACTTGTCGAGCGCATCGCGCAGATCGGGATACTGATCAGCCTCGGTGGGAAACAGGCCGCAGAACACCATCGGCTTGGCCTCGGTGTAACCGGGCAAAGGCTCATCCGCCGGTGCGTTCACCAGGGTGATCGTGTCGCCGACGCGAGCATCAGCCACCGCCTTGATCGAGGCCGCTAGATAGCCCACCTCACCGGCATGGAGCTCATCCACCGCCTTCTGATCCGGCGCCATGATCCCGATCTCATCGAGCTCATAGATCTTTTTGCTGGCCATCAACAGCACTTTGTCTTTGCAGTTGATCCGGCCACTCATCACCCGGAAATACACAATCACGCCCCGGTAGGGGTCGTAATAGGAATCGAAGATCAGCGCCTTGGTGGGTTCCTCCACCACATCCTTCGGTGGGGGTACCCGGTCCACCACAGCCTGCAAGATCTCGGGCACACCCAGGCCGGTCTTGGCCGAGCAGGGAATGGCATTGCTGCAATCGAGGCCGATGATCGCCTCCACTTCCTCCTTGATCCGATCCGGATCCGCACCGGGCAAGTCGATCTTGTTGAGCACCGGGATGATCTCAAGATCGTTGTCCAGCGCCAGATACACGTTGGCCAGGGTCTGAGCTTCCACGCCCTGGCTGGCATCCACCACCAGCAGCGCCCCTTCACAGGCCTGAAGGCTGCGGTTCACCTCATAGGAGAAATCAACGTGCCCCGGGGTGTCGATCAGGTTGAGGACGTACTCCTCTCCATCAGCCGCCTTGTAGTTCATCCGGGCGGCCTGGAGCTTGATCGTGATCCCCCGCTCCCGCTCCAGATCCATGTTGTCCAGGAACTGCTCCTGCATGTCCCGGTTGGCCACGGTGCCCGTGTCCTGCAGCAGACGATCCGCCAGGGTCGACTTGCCGTGGTCGATGTGGGCAATGATGCAGAAGTTGCGGATCCGTGAGACGGGGGCGTCGGTCATGCAGCGGCGGAATCCCGTCTCGGGTCCAAAGATCAACGATGAACCAATCCTAGGGAGGGGTCTCCACCTGCCATGAACAACCCCTGGCCCTTGCTGCTGCTGGCGATCACCGCCGAAGTGATCGGCACCTCCTGCCTGCGCCTGTCAGAAGGCATGACCAAGCCGGTGCCCACCGTGCTGGTGCTGCTGGCCTACGCCGTGGCGATGGGACTGCTCTCCAAGGTGGTGCTCACCCTCCCCCTGGGTGTCACCTATGCCCTCTGGAGTGGCATCGGCACCGTGGCCATCGTGCTGGTGGGACGCTTCGCCTATCAACAGATGCTCAATCCAGGCCAGTTGATCGGCATCGGCCTGATCACCGCCGGAGTGGTGCTGGTGAACCTCAGGCAGTAAGACCCAGCACCGCATCACTGCGCTCGCGCATGCGGCGCAACACCTCGGGATCCCGCTGTGGGTCGCCCTCAATGCTCGGCAACAGCTCCCGCAACCGCTGCTGCCAGGCCGGACGATTGAGCTGAGGTTGGAAGCAGCGCTGCAGCACCTCCAACATGATCGTGACGGCCGTGCTGGCCCCGGGGGACGCCCCCAACAGCGCGGCGAGCGAGCCATCCGCGGACGCCACCACCTCCGTTCCCAGCTGCAGACGGCCCCCTTCTTTGCTGCGCTTGATGATCTGCACCCGCTGGCCTGCCACCGACAAGCTCCAGTCCTCAGGCTTGGCTGTGGGCATGAAATCCTGCAGGGCCCGATGGCGCTCCTGCGGACTCTGGCGCAATTGATTGATCAGATACCGCACCAGTTCAACGTTGGTGACCCCGACCTGCAACATCGGCAGCAGGTTGGTGGGACGCACCGACGCCGGCAGATCCAGCAGG
>NZ_JBGKDP010000058.1:0-8926 GCF_042954245.1 Parasynechococcus sp. | reverse complement strand
GTTCCCTACCTGCGTGATCTCGGCGAAGAAGCTCAGGAAAGCGCCGGCTGGGGGTCCAACCGCAAGTTGTTCAACTTCAGCGCCCCCTTCGACGGTGCTCCGCAATACGTCACCCTCTACGCCTCCTACCGGCAGCCCTTTGCCGATCAGCATGTCTATGGCGGTGGGACCGACCCGGTGGGCAACCAGTACGGCGCCATCTTCCCGAGCGGAACAGCCTCGGTGGCCACACGACCGGCGCCCTACGGCTATGACAGCCGCCGCCTGCTGGTGAGCAACGGTCTTAACAGCCCCGGACAACTCGACAGCCCCACCTTCCGGGGCAGCCGCCCCCGCAAGGTGGGGCCACGGGTGGTCCGACTCCAGCAGATCGCAACCGGTGGAACCGTCAATCCCCGTCGCGGCGGAAACCCCAGCGTTCGCACCACTGAAGCCAGCACCCAAGCCGTGATCAAAGCGGTGTATGTGCAGGTGCTAGGCAACGGTGGCTATGCGGGAGAGCGCATGGGCTCAGCTGAAGCCCGGCTCGAGAACGGCGACATCTCCCTGAAGGATTTCGTACGAACGGTGGCCCGCTCCGATGCCTTCCGTCGCCGCTACTGGAGTGGCCTCTACATCGTGAAGGCCATCGAAGCAATGCACCGCCGTCTGCTGGGACGCCCAACCTTCGGTCGCTGGGAAATTAATACCCTGTTCGACACCGCTGCCCGGCACGGCTTCTACGGCGTGGTAGATGCGCTGATCGACAGCCGTGAATACAGCGAAGCTTTCGGATCCGACACGGTTCCATTTGAGCGATTCATCACCCCAGGCGATGTGAACGCCCGTCGTGCCCCAGGCTGGGCACGCCCGCTCAACCTTGCCGCTGTCGCTGATCTCACCCAGAGCAGCCGCCCAGAAGCGCGGCCAGCGGAAGGGTTCCGCAGCAGTGGCAGCATCACACCCCGCAACCTGGTCGACACCAAGCCCACCTCCCAAGGAACCTGGAAACCCACCAGCGGCGCCGACTCCCGTTGGTTGTCGGTGGTGCGCCAGCAAAGCCTGGCCTCGAAGAAAACCGGCTTCCCGATGCGTCGGGCCAGTGGGCCCGAGATTAGCAAACTCGATGGCCCCACCTGGACCGTCAAGAGCCGCTCCGTCGCGGCCGGGAAGACCCAGGCCCTTTCGACCATGGGGCAAGCATTGGCCAACGCCGATGCCTCTGGATTCCAGCTGCGGGCTGGGCTCCCGGCGATGTTTGAGCTGAAACAGCCCTGCAGTGAATCTGAACTTCGCACCGTACTCGATGCGACATACCGGCAGCTGCTTAACCGTGTTCCAACGGAAAGCGAGCGCCTAGTCTCCGCCGAGTCACGGCTGCGCAATCAGGACATCGACCTGCCCGATTTCATCGCTGAAGTGGCCATAAGCGAGGCGTTCCAGAACCGCATCACCTCCATGGCTCCGCTTCGAGCTGCTTCAGCAGCAGGTTTGGCTCTGCTGGGACGGGCCACCACCCCAGCAGAAACCAGCCGCTTCCTGATCACCCGCGCTCAAGCGGGCCATGGAGCTGCCGTGACCGAACTGTTGGCGGAGCGAATCAGCACAACGGTGCCTCGCATCGACGGCATGTCGACAGCATCAGGTATCAGCCAAGCCACCATCCAGCGCACGGCCTCGCTCTACCGCGGCAATGCCGGCCTGAATCCGCCCACAGGCAACGCGATCTGAGCCAAACGGCCATTTTTCTGACAAACAACCGCCCCAATTCACAGCGGTTGTTGTCATTGGATCCCGGTGAAGTGCCGCTTCATCGGGATCATTTTGTGCGTCTTGAGACCCTCTAGGGCCATGACGCAAATCGCAGTCATGGCAACGGCTTTCCGGGTACAGCTCATGCCGTGAAGAACTGTTACCCGGGCAAAAATCCCAGGCCGTCGCCAGCGCAGAATGCCTCAGCCGATCCCAACGGAGCGAGACCACAACGATCAGTGTTGACCGTTGTGAACAAGTCTCACTCCCGACGCTTCGACCCCCTGTCTCAGCCTTTACTCTGAGACACGATCCCTCGGGATCACCCCTTATTCACCGGATACCGGTCTCCTACGGGCGGCCGCTTGTTTCGAGGCAGAACTGCATGAGCATCGTCTCCAACTCGATCATCAACGCGGACGCCGAAGCCCGCTACCTCAGCCCTGGCGAACTCGACCAGATCAAAGCCTTCGTCACCGGCGGTCAACGCCGTCTGCGCGTGGCCCAGGTCCTGTGCGAGAGCCGCGAGCGCATCGTCAAGCAGGCTGGTGGTCAGCTGTTCCAGAAGCGTCCCGACGTCATCTCCCCCGGCGGCAATGCCTACGGCGAAGAGATGACTGCCACATGTCTGCGTGACATGGACTACTACCTACGCCTTGTCACCTACGGCATCGTTGCCGGTGACGCGACTCCGATCGAAGAGATCGGTGTGATCGGCGCGAAAGAGCTCTACCGCTCCCTGGGCACTCCCCTTGAAGCCATGGCAGAAGCCGTGCGCGAGATGAAGATCGCCGCCATGGGTCTTCTCACCGGAGCCGACGCAGAGGAAGCCGGCACCTATTTCGATTATGTGGTTGGCGCCCTCGCCTGAACCGCTCGCTGAATTCCCCTCTCGTCTCCTCACGGATCCATGCAAGACGCCATCACCAACGTCATCAACAAGTCGGACGTCCAGGGCCTGTACCTGGACACGGCTTCGATGAGCAGCCTCGAGTCGTATTTCGCCAGTGGTGAGCTGCGTGTACGCGCTGCCGCTGCCATCAGCGCCAATGCTTCGGCCATCATCCGTGATGCCGTGGCCAAGGCCCTGCTGTACTCGGACATCACCCGTCCCGGCGGCAACATGTACACCACCCGCCGTTACGCCGCCTGCATCCGCGACCTGGATTACTACCTGCGGTATTCCACCTACGCCATGCTGGCTGGCGACACCTCGATCCTCGATGAGCGTGTTCTGAACGGCCTGAAGGAGACCTACAACTCCCTGGGTGTGCCCATCGGTGCCACCGTTCAGGCTATCCAGGCCATGAAGGAAGTCACCGCTGGACTGGTCGGCCCTGATGCCGGCAAGGAAATGGGTGTCTACTTCGACTACATCTGCTCCGGCCTCGGCAACTGAACCCCATGCGGTTGTTCAAAGTCACTGCCTGCATTCCCAGCCCTGAAAAGGTTCGGACGCAGCGCGAATTGCAGAACACCTTCTTCACCAAGTGGGTGCCCTACGACAGCTGGTTCGCTGAACAGCAGCGCATCCAAAAGCAGGGTGGCCGCATCATCAAGGTGGAGCTCTGCACCGGGGATCAGCAGGTCAATGTCGGCAACTGAACTCTGCTCCAAAGAGAATTCTAAGCCCGGTTCAACACCGGGCTTTTTTGTTGGCCATCAACCGTGGAGGGTCTGCGCCACCAAAGCATCGAGATCCGGAAGAACAGCGGCATCTCCCTCTCCCAACCAAAGCACGTACTCGTGGTTGCCGGCAGGCCCGGTGATCGGCGAAGCCACCAAGCCCTGGAGCTGCCAACCCGATTCTGCCGCCGCTGCAATCACGGATTCAATGGCATCCCGGTGGGCCGCAGGGTCACGCACCACGCCGCCCTTGCCGACGCGGCTCTTGCCTACCTCAAACTGCGGCTTCACCAGCACAAGCGCATCGGTGTCGGGACCCTGCAACAACCGGCGCAACGCCGGAAGAATCAGCCGCAGGGAAATGAACGACACATCGGTGACCGCCAAACTGGGCCAGGGGTCGTCGGCCCCATAGAGATCGTTGGACTGCAGATGGCGCAGGTTGGTGCGTTCCCGCAGCACCACCCGTTCGTCGGTTCGCAGGCTCCAGGCCGTTTGGCCGTAGCCCACATCAACGCCATAAACACGAGTAGCGCCGTGCTGCAGCAGGCAATCGGTGAAGCCGCCGGTGGAGATGCCGCCATCCAGGCAGACGCGCCCCTCCACCCGCACAGGGAAAGCCTTCAAGCCCGCCAGCAGTTTTTCGCCCCCTCGAGAGACAAAGCGGGGGGGCTGCTCCACCCGCAGTTCTCGCTCCGGCGTCACCTCCGTTCCGGGCTTATCCAACAGGGTACCGGCGCCATCCCGCACCTTTCCAGCACGAATCAATTGCTGCGCCTGTTGGCGTGAACTGACCAATCCACGGGTCAGGAGTTCCAGATCAAGACGCTGTTTGAACGCCATTGCGACATAAAAGCAGACTGATCCCAAAGAAAACCGGCGATCCAGCGGCTGGAGCGTGTTCTCCCAAGAGGATTGCCGCAATTCGCGTCGAGGGACGTGTCCAACCACCGCCCCCAACCCGCAAAGGTGGTGCCGCTGTTGCGGCCGGGCAGCTTTGTGCGGCTCGATAACCAGCCCTCCGACCGGCCGCCCTTCCAAGTTCTTCACTGCCGCGGGGGACGCTGCTGGGTGCGCCAGCAATCCTGGGGATCTCACGTGCAGTGGGAAGTTGAGCATAAGCGGTTGAACGTTGCGTAAGCGAAGCAACTGCTCACCAAGTCCTGCAAAGACTCCCAGCCAACAATTCTGTTCAATCAGTGCCTTGGCAAGGCAACCATTTCACGGCTCAATGGAGCATTGAGGCTGTTTGAGCAAACGTTTGGGTCAAACGACAGCCCTCCAAAGAGCTTCGAGACGACGGGGTAAACAAGAGACTCAGAAGTCGGCTCTGGTCCAGCTTCTGCTGCCCTTGCCGTGGCAGCTCTGGCCAGCAGAAGCTCGCCTGCTGATGGGGCTGGCGGGGTTCTGGAGTGTGGCAGGGCTGGTGGTGTTGGCGTCCGCCAGTTGGTGGGTGGCCCTACGGGAAATGGGCGATGGCGGTTTCTATCTGAAAAGGCAGGCGATCTGGCTCTTGGCCAGCTGGAGTTTGCTGGGCATCACGATCTCCACCAACCTGCGGCGCTGGCTGCGCTGGTCAGGCCCAGGGCTGTGGATGGGCTGCCTGCTGATCGCCGCCACCCTGGTGATGGGCATCACGGTGAACGGCGCCAGCCGCTGGCTGGTGCTGGGCCCGCTGCAGATGCAGCCCTCGGAGCTGGTGAAACCCTTTGTGGTGCTGCAAGCCGCCAACCTGTTTGCCCCCTGGAGCCGTATGAGCCTCGACCAGAAGCTGCTTTGGCTGGGGAGCTTCGGCGGGCTGCTGCTGCTGATCCTCAAGCAACCCAACCTCTCCACAGCGGCCCTGATGGGACTCACCCTCTGGATGGTGGCCCTGGCGGCCGGCCTGCGCTGGCGCAGCCTGCTGGGCACCGCCTTGGCAGGATCGCTGCTGGGCACCGCCAGCATCCTGATCAATGAATACCAGCGGATCCGGGTGGTGTCGTTTCTGGATCCCTGGAACGACCCGATGGGAGATGGCTATCAGCTGGTGCAGAGCCTGCTGGCGATCGGATCGGGCGGTTGGATGGGGCAGGGCTATGGCCTCTCCACCCAAAAGCTCCAATACCTGCCGATCCAGAGCACCGACTTCATCTACGCGGTGTTCGCCGAGGAATTTGGATTCGTGGGCTCGGTGCTGTTGCTGCTGTTCCTGATGCTGGTGGCCTGGGTGGGGCTGCGGGTGGCCCTGAGCTGCCGCAGCAACCAAGCACGGCTCGTGGCCATCGGCTGCACCACAATCCTGGTGGGCCAGTCGATCCTGAACATCGCTGTGGCCTCTGGGGCGATGCCCACCACTGGTCTGCCGCTGCCCTTGATCAGCTACGGCGGCAACTCGCTGATGTCGAGCCTGGTGATCCTGGGCCTGCTGATCCGCTGTTCACTGGAATCCACCGGCTTGATCGGGGGGCGATCCAACAGGCGACAACGGTCGTTGCGTCAACACTGAACCTGGTCTGACGATCGGCTTGCCTGGATAGGCTTTACATACTCAAGGGCACCTGTGGACCTGCTGCTGCTCTCCGATCTGGCCCAGAGCAGCGAACAGCTGCTGCAGCGCGCCTTGGCGGATCCAGGACCACTGACCCTGGCGCTGGTGTTTGGGAGTGGCGCTATCACCAGTCTGGGGCCGTGTTCCCTGTCATTGCTGCCGGTGACATTGGCTTACCTGGCGGGCTTTGACGATGGCCAACCGGCCTGGCAGCGCAGCCTCGCCTTCTGCGGCGGCATCGTCGGCGCCCTGGTGGTGCTGGGAAGCATCAGCGGCTTGCTGGGCCGGATCTACGGCCAGGTGCCGTCGCTGATCCCCACATTGGTGGCGATCCTGGCGGTGGCGATGGGTCTCAACCTGCTGGGAGTGCTGCGGATTCCACTGCCCAGTGGTCCGGATCCGGACCACTGGCGTCAGAAGGTTCCGGCCCCGCTTGCGCCAGTTGCGGCAGGACTGGCCTTCGGGCTGGCGGCCTCACCCTGCACCACCCCCGTGTTGGCGGTGCTACTGGGATGGATTGCCCAGAGCGGTCGTCCCCTGGCAGGGGTGGCCCTGCTCAGCAGCTTCGGTATCGGCCAGGTGCTACCCCTGCTGCTGGCGGGCAGCTTTGCAGCAGCCATTCCCAAACTGCTGGCCCTGCGGGGCATCAGTCGCTGGGTGCCGCCAGCCAGTGGTGTGGTGCTGCTCACCAGCGGCCTGCTGACCCTGCTGGCCCGCTGGAGCTGATGGGGATGGCGCTACTGAAACGCATGGCCGTCTGGCTCAGCGATCTGCGGCTGGCCATTGTGCTGCTGCTGCTGATTGCCCTGGCCAGTGCCGTGGGCACCGGCATCCCCCAGGGGGATACTCCCTCGAGCTACATCGATGCCTATGCCGATACCCCCTGGCTGGGGCTACTCCACGGCGAGCAGGTACTGCAGTTGCAGCTTGATCATGTGTATTCCAGCGGCTGGTTTCTGGCCCTGCTGGCCTGGCTAGGGCTCGCCCTGATCCTCTGCAGTTGGCGCCGCCAGTGGCCAGCCCTGATGGCGGCCTGGCGCTGGATCGACTACCGTACCACACGCCAGCTGAGCAAATTGGCAATCGCCGAAAGCCAGTCCTGCCCTGACCCCAGCCAGGGGCTGACACAGCTGGAGACGGTGCTGCGAGCCGACGGATGGGAGGTGCAACGCAAGCCACAACGGCTGGCGGCCCGACGCGGCGCCATCGGCCGGATGGGGCCCCTATTGGTGCACACCGGCCTGGTGCTGCTGATGCTGGGTGCAGCCTGGGGTGCCCTAGCGGGGAACCGCCTTGAGCGCTTCCTGGCCCCCGGCCGCAGCCTCGATCTACTGGATCGCGATGGCACCAGTCAGCTGACGATCGCCCTGGATAGCTTCGCCATTGATCGAGACCCTGCCGGCCGAACAGAACAGTTCCGCTCCACTCTGAAGCTGCAGGGCCCCAACCAAAGCTTGGATGCCGAGATCAGCGTCAATCACCCGCTGCGGCACCGGGGCATCACCATCTATCAGGCGGATTGGTCGCTCGCAACGATCAGCCTGCAGATCGGGCGCAGCCCCGTGCTGGAGCTGCCGTTGCAGACCTATCCGGAGCTGGGTGATCAGATTTGGGGCCTAGTGCTGCCGACCCGCCCTGATGGCACGGAACCGGTGTTTCTGAGCCTGGAGAGCGAACAGGGTCCTGCCACGGTTTTCGATGCAAACGGCCAGCAGCTAGCGCGACTGCGACCGGGTGGTCCCGCCGCTGAGGTGAAGGGCTTGCCGATGCGGGTGGACGCGGTGCTGCCGGCCAGCGGACTGCTGCTCAAACGGGATCCTGGAGTACCGCTGGTTTACCTGGGCTTCGCAGTACTGCTATTGGGCGGTGGATTGAGCCTCGTGGCCACCCGGCAGCTGTGGGCCATCGCTGCCGATGGAACCCTCAGCGTGGGTGGCCTCTGCAACCGCAACCTCGCCGCCTTCGCCACTGAATTGCCTCAGTTAGTGCAGCAAGTGGTGGTCGATCAGCAGGGCTGACGGGTGCCGTGACTCACCCGCACCACGGTGTGCACATTGCCGCGGGGATTGAAATCGGCTTCCAGCTGCATCCACACCGGATCGGTGGCCATCACCAGATCATCAAGGATACGGTTGGTCACCTCCTCATGGGAGACCGACTGGTCGCGGTAGCTGTTCACATAAAGCTTGATCGCCTTCAGCTCCACCACCCGCGGCCCGGGTTGGTAAATCAGGCGCAGCACCGCGAAATCGGGATAGCCGGAGAAGGGGCACTTGCAGGTGAATTCCGGCAGCTCGATCGACACCTCATAGGGGCGCCCAGGCCGGGGGTTGTCGAAGCAGATCAGCTTGGCTTCGGCGATGGTGCGTTCGCCGTAGAGGGGGGTCTGGGTCAAAGGGATGAAGGGGCCAGTTCTGATCAGCGACCCTAAGAAGTCAAGCTTCGGCAGCGTTCTGTAACAGCGGCCACGCACGGCTCTGAGAACCGCGGCATCCTTGAAACCAGATCAGTACTCCGCCATGAAAAAGGTCGAAGCAATCATTCGTCCTTTCAAGCTGGAAGACGTCAAGGTGGCGCTGGTGGAGGCCGGCATCATCGGCATGACCGTGAGCGAAGTGCGGGGCTTCGGCCGCCAGAAAGGCCAGGTGGAGCGCTATCGCGGCTCGGAATTCACCGTTGAATTTCTGCAGAAACTGAAGATTGAAGTGGTGGTCGAGGACGACCGGGTCGAAGAAGTGGTCAAGTCGATCGCCGATGCCGCCCGCACCGGTGAAATCGGTGACGGCAAGATCTTCGTCAGCCCTGTGAAATCGGTGGTGCGCATCCGCACTGGCGACCGCGACAGCACAGCTCTCTGAGCTTGCAACGCCAGAACAGCCCTATCCGCCGCGGCGTTCTCCAAGCCTGAGCGGATCAAAACCAACGGAGATGCCGAATTCCTCGGCAAATTCCACCACCCGACACCAGGCCCGGTCCCCACCGGTTCCGGGCCGAACGATACCTCGAAGAATCACCGGGGCTGAGTCGCTCTGGAGCGAC
>NZ_JBGKDP010000057.1:0-3973 GCF_042954245.1 Parasynechococcus sp. | reverse complement strand
GACCCGGTTTCCTGGCTTGAGACTTTCTGAATGAGCGACGCTTCCAAGGTCCAGAACGCCTACGGCGCTGAGCAGATTCAGGTGCTGGAGGGGCTTGAGCCCGTTCGCAAACGCCCCGGCATGTACATCGGCTCCACCGGGCCGCGGGGTTTGCACCATCTGGTGTACGAAGTTGTTGATAACTCGGTTGATGAAGCCCTAGCGGGCCATTGCGACCGCATTGTTGTGGTGCTCGGTGAAGACGGCTCCGCCTCGGTGAGCGACAACGGCCGTGGCATTCCCACCGATGTACACCCCCGCACCGGCAAGAGCGCTCTGGAGACGGTGCTCACCGTGCTGCATGCCGGCGGCAAGTTCGGCGCCGGTGGTTACAAGGTGTCCGGCGGTCTGCACGGTGTTGGCGTGTCGGTGGTGAATGCCCTGAGCGAATGGGTGCAGGTGACGGTGCGCCGTCAGGGCCAGGTGCATCGCCAGCGTTTTGAGCGCGGCGCGGCCATCGGTGCTCTGGCGTCGGAGTCGCAGCCCGCAGTCGAGACCAGCGAGACCGGCACCACTGTGTGCTTCAAGCCCGATCTTGAAATCTTCACTGGCGGCATTGTTTTCGACTACGCCACCCTCTCGGCCCGGCTTCGGGAATTGGCCTATCTGAACGGTGGCGTGCGGATTGTTTTCCGCGATGAACGGGAGTCTGCAAGGGATGAGGAGGGGAACCCCCATGAGGAGACTTACTTCTACGAAGGCGGTATCAAGGAATACGTCGCCTACATGAATAAGGAGAAGGATGCCCTTCATCCAGAAATCATCTATGTGAATTCCGAGAAGGATGGCGTTCAGGTGGAGGCAGCTCTGCAGTGGTGCTCCGATGCCTACTCCGACAGCATCCTTGGCTTTGCCAACAACATCCGCACCGTCGATGGCGGCACCCATATTGAAGGCCTGAAGACGGTGCTCACCCGCACCCTCAACGCCTTCGCCAAGAAGCTGGGCAAACGCAAGGAATCGGATTCCAATCTTGCGGGCGAGAACATTCGTGAAGGCCTGACGGCGGTTCTCTCGGTGAAGGTGCCGGAGCCCGAATTTGAAGGTCAGACCAAGACCAAACTCGGCAACACCGAGGTGCGGGGCATTGTTGACAACCTGGTGGGCGAAGCCCTCAGCCAGTTCCTCGAGTTTAATCCCTCCGTGATCGGCCTGATCCTGGAGAAAGCGATCCAGGCCTTCAACGCGGCTGAAGCTGCTCGCCGGGCCCGCGAACTGGTGCGGCGCAAGAGTGTTCTGGAGAGCTCAACCCTGCCTGGAAAACTGGCTGACTGCAGCTCCCGCGACCCCGGCGAATCCGAGATCTACATCGTGGAGGGCGACTCCGCTGGTGGCTCTGCCAAGCAGGGCCGCGATCGTCGGTTCCAGGCGATCCTGCCGCTGCGGGGCAAGATCCTCAATATCGAGAAGACCGACGACGCCAAGATCTACAAAAATACGGAGATCCAGGCGCTGATCACCGCCCTGGGCCTGGGGATTAAGGGTGAGGACTTCGATGTGAAGAACCTGCGCTACCACCGGGTCGTGATCATGACCGACGCCGACGTGGACGGCGCCCACATCCGCACCCTGCTGCTCACGTTTTTCTACCGCTACCAGAAGGAGCTGGTGGAAGGCGGTTACATCTACATCGCCTGCCCACCGCTCTACAAAGTCGAGCGCGGTAAGAGCCACACCTATTGCTACAACGAGGGTGATCTGCAGAAAACCCTGGACGGTTTTGGCGAGAAGGCCAACTACACGATCCAACGCTTCAAGGGTCTTGGCGAAATGATGCCCAAGCAGCTCTGGGAAACCACGATGGATCCCACCACGCGCACGATGAAGCGGGTGGAGATTGAGGACGCCCTTGAGGCCGATCGCATCTTCACGATCCTGATGGGCGACAAGGTGGCTCCCCGCCGGGAATTCATCGAGACCCACAGCGCCGAGCTGGACATGGCAGCCCTCGACATCTGATGGGGCGTGTTCTGCGATGGAGTTGGCTACTGGGGGTGGCCCTGATGGCCCCGGCAGCTCTGCCGGCCGGTGGTGCTGACCGGCGTCAACCGCAACCCCGTCGCCGCGCGGCTTCCGGCCTGCTGCACACCGCCACCGATCAGCCCCTGCGGCTTAGCCCGCTGGCTGTAGCCCCACGGATGAGCACCCTCAAGGCGGGCTCATCCATGCGCTTGTTGCGGCGTTGGTCCGCTGTCGATGGCCAGGACTGGCTGCACGTGCAAACCCTTTCCGGAGATCAACGCCGTGGCTGGCTCCGCGCCTGAGGTTGTGTTGGTGGCTCTGGGGGCGATCCCCGGGGCCTGGCTGCGCCTGAAAGTGGTGAACCATTTCCAACCAACGGTTCCGAAGAAGCATTGGGGCACCTTTTTTGTGAATGTGGTGGCTTGCTTCGCGCTGGGCCTGGTGTTGGCTCTCAATGAAACCTGCAGCGCCAGCACCGGCATCGCACTACTGATGGTGGTCGGCTTTTTCGGCAGCTTTAGCACCTTTTCCACCTTTGCTGTGGAGCTGCTGAACGAATTGCGTGCCGGCCAGACGCTCACCGCTGGGGTGCTGGCGGTGGCTTCGATCGGAACCGGCCTGTTGGCCTCTGCTTTGGGTTACGGATTGGGGACCCATGCCTGAGACTAAACCCAGCCTGCGATTGGAGCTGCAGGAGCTGCTGCTTGTTGGCCTGGGTGCCGTGCCCGGAGCTCTGTTGCGTTGGCAGCTGGCCCTGCGTCTGGGTGATCAGAACCTGCTGGTGAATGTTCTGGGGGCAGCCTTCTTGGGCTTGCTGGCCGGGCTCCCTGCTGATCCACGGCGACAGTTGCTGCTGGGGATTGGCTTTTGCGGCTCGCTCACCACCTTCAGCAGCTGGATGTTGGCGGCCATGAAGCAACTGAGTTCAGGTGATTGGGCCGCCGCATTGGGTTTGATCGGGCTGACCCTCGGGCTGGGACTTGGCGCCGCAGCCCTGGGATTCAGCCTCGGGCGATGGTTCAAGCCGCCAGCGCCGCCTCAATCGCCGACTTCAGGTCTTCAGGGGTGACGCCACTCTTGAAGCGGCCGATCACGGTGCCGTCTTTGCCTACCAAGAACTTCTCGAAGTTCCACTCCACATCACCGGCGGGATCCACCTGATTGAGGGTGGTGTAGGGCTCGGTGGTGCTCCCCTTGGCGTGCACCTTGTCGAACAGTTCGAAGTCGGCGCCGTAGGTGGTGGAGCAGAAGCTCTTGATCTCGTCCAGGCTGCCGGGCTCCTGGGCGCCGAAGTCGTTGCAGGGGAATCCCAGAACCGCCAGGCCCTTGGCGGTGTAGGCCTCGTTGAGGGCCTGCAGACCCGCGTACTGCTTGGTGAAGCCACAGCGACTGGCCACGTTCACGATCAGTAGCACCTTGCCGGCGTAGTCGCCCAGGGATTTGCTGCTGCCGTCAGGGGTGGTGACGGAGACGGAGCTGACGCTGATCGCCATGGTGGAACGGTGATGGAGCGCAGAGGTTAACCGGCTGTAACGGCCATACACTGAGCTCCCGGCCGGAGAAGCATGACGGAGGCATCGGGGCTAAGCAGTGCTGGCGTGAGCGTGGAGCCCGAGTTACTGGCTGAGGCCGTCTCCCATGAGCTTGCCGCGATGCTCCAGGCGGGCAACTACGACGCGGTGAAGCTGCTGCTGGAGCCGGTGCAGCCGGTGGATATCGCCGAGGCGATTGGCAATCTTCCAGTCAACCTGCAGGCCATTGCCTTTCGTCTGCTCAGCAAGGACGAGGCCATCAGCATCTATGAATATCTCGACACCGTTACCCAGCAGAGCCTGTTGAGCCAGTTGCGCTCCGGTGAGATGCGGGAGGTGATGGAGGAGATGTCGCCGGATGATCGCGCCCGATTGTTCGAGGAGCTGCCCGCCAAGGTGGTGCGCCAGCTGCTGAGCGAGCTCAGCCCGGATGAACGTCA
>NZ_JBGKDP010000056.1:0-16976 GCF_042954245.1 Parasynechococcus sp. | reverse complement strand
TGGCTGGGCGGAGCATCCGGCCTTGCAGCAGCGTGAAGCGCAGGGATGGTGATTGATGGACCGCAACTGGCACTGCCGCTGGGGCGAGCTCGATCTGGTGCTGGAGAGCTGTGCATCCGGCGTCAGCGGAGCAGTTGCTCCGGGTCAAGCTGGCCCTTGTTTTCTTGATGACATCCTGCCGAACGATTCGCTGGATTGATGTGGAACGGCTGTGCTGATGCACAGTTGACCCATGGGTTTCTCCGGACATCACGCCCGCAAGCGTTTCGGTCAGCACTGGTTGCGGGACGACTCCGTGCTACAGCGAATCATCGAGGCTGCTGATCTGCAGCCCACCGATCGGGTGCTTGAGGTGGGGCCCGGTCGGGGAGCGTTAACCGAGCGTCTGCTGGCCGCGGGGGTGAAGGCGGTGCATGCGATTGAGCTCGACCACGATCTGGTGGACGGTCTTCAGGAGCGTTTTGAGGCTCAGCCTGGGTTCAGCCTCCATCAAGGAGATGTTCTCGAAGCCCCACTTGAATTGAGCGATGGCCGCATCGCCGACAAGGTGGTGGCCAACATCCCGTACAACATCACTGGCCCACTGTTGGAGCGGTTGGTGGGCCGACTAGATCGGCCGGTGGATCCGCCCTACCAACGGCTTGTGTTGCTAGTGCAAAAGGAAGTGGCGGAGCGGATTCGTGCCCGGTCCGGCCACAGCAGTTTCAGCGCTCTGAGTGTGCGGATGCAGTTGCTGGCCCGGTGCCGTTCGGTGTGTCCGGTGCCGCCGCGCTGTTTTCAGCCACCACCAAAGGTGCAGTCAGAAGTGATTTGCCTGGAGCCCTTGCTGGCCTCGGAGCGGGTGGAGCCGGCTTTGGCCGTCCGGGTGGAATTGCTGCTGAAGCAGGCGTTTCTGGCGCGGCGCAAAATGTTGCGCAACACCTTGGCGGGCGTCGCTGAGCCAGACCGCTTGAAGGATCTGGCGGCCTCTGCAGGTTTCAGCCTGCAGCAACGCCCTCAGGAACTCGCTCCCGACACCTGGGTCGCCCTGGCCAGGGGTTTGAATCGGGGCGACTGAACAACCGCCATGATCACGGTATCGGCCCCGGCTAAAGTCAATCTGCACCTGGAGGTCCTGGGGCTGCGGTCGGACGATTTTCACGAGCTGGCCATGGTGATGCAGAGCATCGACTTGGCGGATCGCCTGAGCTTTCAGAACACCGCCGATGCTCAACTCAGCCTCACTTGCGATGACTCCACCCTCAGTGTCGGCGACGACAACCTGATCCTCCGTGCGGCCCAGCTGCTGCGGGACCGTTCCGGTTTCAGTGAATTGGGGGCGTCAATTCATCTGGAGAAGCGCATCCCCATCGGTGCTGGCCTGGCTGGTGGATCCAGCGACGGCGCCGCGGCACTGGTTGGTCTGAATGCCATGTGGGGGTTGGGTCATCGCCCGGCCGATCTGGAGCGAATGGCCGCTGAGCTCGGTTCAGACATGCCCTTTTGTGTAGCTGGAGGATGTCAGCTCTGTTTCGGGCGAGGCGAACAACTGGAAGCCGTGCCGCCAACGCCCCAACCCCTGGCGGTGCTCTTGGTCAAAGACCCCACTGTGGGCGTCTCAACGCCCTGGGCCTACAAGCGTTGCCGCGAGCTCAATAAATCCCACTACCTCGCTGATGAGGCGGCTTTTGAACAACGCCGGCAAGCCTTGCGCAGCGTTGATTGGCTCCACCCATTGCGCAGCGATTTGCCACCTTCCTTGCGCAATGACCTGCAGCAGGTGGTGGCTCCTGAAACAGCTGCGGTGCGTTCGGCACTCGATCTGTTAAAAAGCGTTCCGCACAACCTGGCGGTGGCCATGAGCGGTTCTGGGCCCAGTTGTTTCGCGCTGTTCTCTGATCTGGAGTCATGCCGCCGGGCGCAGGATCAGCTCACCCCCCAGCTGGACCGCGCCGGCTTGAAGGCTTGGTCTTGCGCCCTCCGCAGCGATGGCGTGAGGATCGAGGCATGACTGATGTCCCCACACCAGAGAGCCCCGAACCACGGGATCCGCGCAAAGGTCCGCTGAGCTTTCTCTCCGGAGCGCTGACGGCTGGGCTTTTGGCTTGGCTGGCCCTGGGCCTGAGCCAGCGGATGGTGGTGTATTTCGCCGTTCACCCCCCGCACTACAGCTCTCCGATTGCCCAAAACATTGCCGTCACCCTGAAGACCCTGCTGGTGGGCTTGTCCTTCTTGGCCACGTTCAGCACCGGTTTTGTGGCCCTTGGCCTGACCCTGGTGTTTCTTCGCAGTCTCTTTACGGCTCCCGATCAGAACCCTGCCTAGCGTCCGCTCATTGCCAGGGTTTGGATGACGCCCCACGACCTCGGCCAGCTGGCGTTACTGCTGGCTCCGGCCATGCTGCTCTCCGTTTTGTTGTTGTTCACCTTCGCGGCGGGCGGTTGACCCTGCGCTGACTGAGATAGCTTGGCCTCACCACCCGGATTGGCCGGGATCACTGTGATGCCGTGGCAGGAACACTTCTCTTCAACGCCCTCCGGGAAGCCATCGACGAGGAGATGGGGAGAGACCCCCACGTCTGTGTGATGGGGGAGGACGTCGGCCATTACGGCGGCAGTTACAAGGTCACCAAGGATCTGGCGGAGAAATACGGCGATCTCCGGGTGCTCGACACTCCAATTGCTGAGAACGGCTTCACCGGAATGGCGGTTGGTGCCGCGATGACCGGTCTCCGGCCGATCGTTGAGGGCATGAACATGGGTTTCCTGCTCCTGGCCTTCAACCAGATCTCCAACAACATGGGGATGCTCCGCTACACCAGCGGCGGCAACTTCACCATTCCGACCGTGGTGCGCGGACCCGGTGGAGTGGGTCGTCAGCTTGGCGCTGAGCATAGCCAACGGCTTGAGGCCTACTTTCATGCCGTCCCCGGCATCAAGATCGTGGCCTGCAGCACGCCTACCAATGCCAAAGGCCTGATGAAGGCCGCGATTCGCGATAACAATCCCGTGCTCTTCTTCGAGCACGTTCTTCTTTACAACCTCAGTGAGGAGCTTCCCGAAGGCGCCTACACCTGTGCCCTCGACCAGGCTGATTTGGTGAAGGAAGGCACCGACGTGACAATCCTCACCTACTCACGGATGCGTCATCACTGCCTCAAGGCCGTGGAGCAACTGGAGGCTGAGGGGGTGAGCGTTGAACTGATCGATCTGATCAGCCTTAAGCCCTTCGACATGGAGACGATCAGTCGCTCCATTCGCAAGACCAACAAGGTGATCGTGGTGGAGGAATGCATGAAGACCGGCGGCATCGGGGCCGAGTTGATTGCGCTGATCACTGAGCAGTGCTTCGACGACCTGGATGCCCGACCTGTGCGTCTTTCCAGTCAGGACATCCCCACCCCCTACAACGGTTCCCTGGAGAACCTCACGATCATTCAGCCACATCAGATCGTTGAGGCGGCGCAGGCGTTGGTCAACAAGGGCATCTGACGTTGATGACGCGTTATCAGGGTTGGTTTGCCCTTGTTCTTGCCCTGGTGATCTCCGCCGGGATGTTTTTGGTTCGTACGCCGCTGGAACTGGGCCTCGATCTGCGGGGCGGTAGTCAGCTCACCGTTGAAGTGAAGCCAGCCGGGGAGATCACCCGGGTCGGCGCTGAGGAGATGGAAGCGGTGAAAGCCGTGCTCGATCGTCGGGTCAATGGCCTTGGTGTGGCCGAGTCCACCCTGCAAACGGTGGGGGAGTCGCAGCTGGTGTTGCAGCTCCCCGGCGAACAGGACCCCACCGCTGCCGCGAGGGTTCTTGGTGATACAGCTCTGCTGGAGTTTCGTGCCCAAAAGCCCGACACCGAAGCTGAGTTCCGAGGTCTGAGGCAGCTCCGCTCCCAGGTGGAAGCGATCCTCAGGTTGCGTGAGGATCAGATCCGTCGCGGTGAAACCCCGGAGCCTCTGGATCTGGATCAGCTGAAGTCCACCCAGGAGACCCTGGGTCTTGGGGTACAGGCCAGCTCAGAGGAGGAGCAGCTCCGCGAGCTTCTGAACAAGGTTGATTCCGATCTGCTCACGATGTTCGAGCCGGCAGCGCTGACGGGTAAGCAGCTGGTGACAGCAGGCCGTCAACCGCTCCAGAACAACCCGAACAGCTGGGAGGTGACCCTCAATTTCGATGGTGAGGGTGCTGAGGCTTTCGCTGACCTCACCAAATCGATTGCAGGTACCGATCGGTTGTTGGCCATCACCTTGGATGATCAGCTGATTAGTGCCGCCAGTGTTGGCCCTCAGTTCAAAAGCGCTGGAATCTCAGGTGGAGCAGCCACCATCAGCGGCAATTTCAGCGCGGAAACGGCCCGTGAGCTCGAGGTGAAGCTCCGCGGCGGCTCCTTGCCCCTCCCCGTTGAGGTGATCGAGGTCCGCACCATCGGGCCCACGCTCGGAGCAGAGAACATCCGCCGCAGCCTGGTGGCCGCACTCTCGGGCCTGGCTCTGGTGGCGGTGTTCATGGTGATGGCCTATCGCCTGCCAGGGGCGGTGGCCGTGATGGCTCTCAGCCTCTATGCCCTGTTCAACCTGGCGGTGTACGCCTTGATTTCGGTCACCCTCACCTTGCCGGGAATCGCTGGTTTCATCCTCTCGATCGGCATGGCCGTGGATGCCAATGTGCTGATCTTTGAGCGGATCAAAGACGAATTGCGGCGGGGCAACACCTTGATCCGGTCGATCGATACCGGCTTCTCCGAGGCCTTTTCATCGATCGTTGATGGTCACCTGACCACGCTGATCAGCTGCGCAGCTCTCTTCTTCCTTGGAACCGGCCTGGTCAAGGGCTTTGCAGCGACCCTGGGCATTGGTGTTCTGCTGAGTTTGTTCACGGCCCTCACGTGCACCCGCACCCTGCTTCGTTTCCTCATGGGCTACGCCGGTCTGCGTCGTGCCAGCAATTTTCTGCCGACTGGGCAACCTTCCCCCACCGCCTGAACCATGACTGAAGCATCGTCATCGGCACAAGCGGGCACGGTCCTCAGCCTGCGCTGGTCCCTCAGCAGCCTGCGCCGCAAGGTGTGGCTGATTTCTGGTCTGGTAGTTCTGATCAGCCTGTTGGGCTTGTTGCTCAGCTGGTTTGATCCTGCGATTCGTGCTCCCCTCCGGCCTGGTTTGGATTTCACCGGCGGCACGCAGATCCAACTGGAGCGCCGTTGTGATGACGCCTGCGCTGAGCTCAAGGGGATTGCGGTCTCGGATGTGATCCGCAGCCTGGAGCTGCCTCAAGAAGAGGGCCAACCTCTTCCCAACCTGGGCGCACCTCGGGTTCAGCTTCTGGAGGGGGGGCAGTCGTTGTTGCTGCGTCTGCCAACGTTGTCGGCTACCCAGGGGCAAGCGGTCATTCAGGCCGTTGATCCCGTCGCAGGGCCGTTCCTCTCCGGCGGTCAATCGGTGGACACCATCGGACCGAGCTTGGGCACGCAACTGCTTCGCAGCAGCCTGATTTCTCTGCTGGTGGCTTTCAGTGGCATTGCGGCCTACATCAGCTTCCGCTACGACCGCCGCTACGCCTTCCTTGCCCTGGTGGCGCTGGCCCATGATGTGGCGATCGTCTGTGGTGTGTTTGCCTGGCTCGGGGTTGTGCTTCAGCTTGAGGTGGACAGCCTGTTTGCGGTTTCACTGCTGACGATTGCTGGTTATTCGGTGAACGACACGGTGGTGGTCTTCGATCGCATCCGCGAACGCAGTAAGGACTCCGCCGACCTGCCGCTCTCATTGCAGGTGGATCATGCGGTTTCCGCCACATTGACCCGCACGCTCTACACCAGCGGAACCACCTTGCTGCCTCTCTTGGCTCTCGTGTTTTTCGGTGGGGCAACGCTGTATTGGTTTGCGATCGCCCTCGCCCTCGGGGTTGTTGTTGGTTCATGGTCGAGTATCGCCCTGGCACCGTCGCTGCTAACGCTCTGGGACCGCTCCCGTGACTAATCCCAGCGGCAATTCAGAACGGAGACACCGTGCTGTTCCGGCCCGTTGGTTTCCTATTCTGTTGATCCTGCTGGCTCTCGGTGATCTGAGCACCGAAGTCCTTGTGCTCAGTGATGAGTTCACCATGATAGGGCTTGATTATGCCATTCGGCATCATCAGCTTGCTGTAGTGGTACTGCTGGGTTCCGGCTCTCTGTGGCGTCGCTTCGGTTAGCGCTGTTGGCTGTTGCCGAACTCACGCCAGATCGAGTCCCAGGTGCGTTGTCTCACCTCGGCATTCCACTGTCCCTGGCTGTGGGTGGAGGCCCACCACGATTCGAACAGATCGTGGGCTTCCTCGTGCAACAATTCAGGGCCCAGATTCTCGCGAATCAGCTGCATCACGGTCTGCCTCAGTTCCTCATAACGGGAGAAATTGAAGATGACATCCAAGCCCGTTCGTCTCAAGACCTCTTGGACACATGATTGGATTGAAGGACCTAAAGGTGGCTTCTTCGGTATCGTCATGAACGTCATTGGCTGTGAAGCCTGAGCTACGACTCAGTTGGTTGCTCAGGTCCCATGGAGTTGAATCCTGATCTCAGCGAGGTGGTCTTTGGCTTGCGTGCCGAGGTCGAGGCTCTGAAGATACGCTTAAACAAAATTGAGCGTGACCAAGAGGTTGCGGTTTCCGCAGCCTATTGGCAGGCGGTGGAGCGGGAGCGTGATTCGAGCGAAAAAAAGAAACGTCAGCTCCTCTGAGGCACCCAAAAAATTGGGACCCTCTCCCAAGAGTCCCAAGGCTCGACTAGTCGTTCTCACGACTCCGCGAAATACTCACGTAGCACGAGTCTCAGGTGTGACCCCTGCTACGTGATGTTCTTCTTGTTACGTGTTCCGAGTGCTTTCGTCAGGCCCAACGGTCCATGATCTGCTGCATCACCACCAAAGGAAGGGCTAGCAGCACGCCCGGAAGTCCCAGAAGAGCGCCAAGGCTGAGCTAGGCCGTTAGAGCCACTGTCGGCAGCAGATTTACGGTTTTGCGCAGCAGCAGCGGTGTGAGCAGAAAAGCCTCCAGGTTTTGCAGCACCAACCGGAACATCAGCACCGACACAATCAATTGCGGCGACTGCAGTAAGGCCAATCCTGTGGGTAGAAGCGTTGCTGCCGTTGGGCCAATGGTCGGCACGAATGTGAGCAGGCCACAGACAAGGGCGCTTAACAGGGCGAGGGGGGCCTTCAGCAGCAACAGGCCGCCCCAGGTGAGCAGAACACGGTGGTAGCGGAAAGGGTCATGCCACTGAGCCAACGCCCCAATGCTTGCCGGCATTCATCGAGCAGATGCTCCATCTGCTGTCGGGCCGGTCGGGGCGTCATGGCCACCACCATGCGCTGATGGGTGTTTGGATCCAAGGTCAGCAGGATCGCGAGCAGAACCATCAGGAACAGTTGAATCAGCGAGTTCGCTGCACCTCCTGCGAAACCCAGCAACGGCTGAAGTCCTTTCAGATTGAGGCCCTCACCCAAAGCGTCATTCAGTTGCGCCAAGCGTGGCTCATTGCTCAGCAGGTCGGACACCTTGCTGACCAACTGCGGCAGATCCCGTCCCAGTTGCTGGAACTGGCTGATCAGTTTCGGAACAAGCAGTTGCCCCAGCAGTCCCCCGGCCAAGATCAAAATCCCCAGCATGGCTGCCAGAGCTTGGGGGCGCTCCAGTGGGATTCGCTTCTGAACCTACACAATCAGCACATCCAGGGCTATGGCCACCACCACGGCGCCAAAGAGCACCAGCAGCACCAAGGTGAGTGCAACAAGAAACGTGCCGGCTGTCATCGAACTGGCTCCAGATGTTTCCAGCGATCCAAAACATCGTGGATCAGCACTTCACGGATGATCACCTGCAGCACCACCGCCAACGGCAGAGCCATCAGCAGGCCGAGGGGGCCAAACAGGAGCGTGAACAGGAACTGAGCAGCCAGAGTTAATCCGGGCAGCAGCTTCACCTGGTGGTGCATCACCGATGGCGTGATCACGTAACTCTCGATGTTCTGGATCACCACATAGGCACCCAGCACCGCAGCTGCCTTCCAGGGGGCATCCAACAGGGCCATCGCCATCGGGAAGATCGTGCTCATCGTTGGTCCCACATTGGGAATCACGTTCAACAGGCCTGCCAGGAGTGCATTGGCCAGAACGAGCTTCACGCCCAAAAGCGTTAACGCAATGCTGCAAAGCACAAACACGGCCAGGGAGCTGATCAGCACACCCACCATCCAGCTGCTCAATGCAGCACCGCACTGATCTAGGGTGCGGCGCCCTCGGCGTCGGTAAAAGGAGGGAATCAACTGAAGCCCAACACTCCGATAGGCCTGGGGCTGAATGCTGATCATCAGAGCCACTGCCACCACGAACAACAGGCGCAGAATGCCGTTGCCGAGGTTGCCCGCCAAACCGAGCAGACCCAGCAAGCCACTGCCAACGCCAGCCGCGAGTGATGAACCGTCGGGCACGAGCTGGCGTGGACCGTTCAGTCCCAGTTCGTCGAGGTCGGGGAATGCGTCGGCGCCATAAATGGCCTCACTGATGCTGTCGATCCAACCGAGGCCCAGCCGCACCAGGGTCTGCCCCGCTTCGGGCAGCTTCTGCAACAGCAGTGCAAATTCCTCAAGGAACGGGGGGACAACAACACCAGCCGCACCTGCTACAACCAAGAGAAGCCCAACGATGCAGAGCAGCAGGGCCAGTGGCCTTCGCATCGGCCGCCGCTCTCGAAGGATGCCCACCAGCGTGCATAGAGCCATGGCCAGAACCACGGCAGAAAAGATCAGCAGCAGCAGTTCACGGAGCGACCACAGCAGGACGATGGCTGCAATGAAGGCTGTCAATGACAACCACTGGGGCAGTCTCAAGCTTGTTGATCGTTGGCCGCGTCAGGCTGATCGGAATCCTGGCTTTGTGAATAACCCAAGCCATTTGCATCGGCGTAGCGCTGGGCGAAGCGCATGAACCGTTCGAAGTCCTCTTCGGATTTCCATGAGTAAACGGCTTCAAGGGCACTGGCGGTGCCGTTAACGAATTTGCCATTTACTTCGCGGGTGACCATTTCGCCTTCTTCATCCACCATCCACATTCCAGTGATGTCACCCATGGTTTCGGGAGCAATCGCAGCGGGTTGTTCGAAACGGAAGGTGGCTTGACCTGTGCGGCCGTCACGGCTGCGGGTCAAACGGATGTCGGGCACCACTGGCTCGTTGACTCCCCGAAAGAACTGAATCGCTGCTTTGCTCACGTCGTTCTCGGACCATCGATGGGGGCCGATCTTAATCGGGGATTTCAACGAACCCCCGGTCGATCAAGTTCTCGGCGGCTTGATCAGCGCTGAGCCCCGAGATATCGATCGCGTCGCGTTTTGGCGATCGCGCCAATTCATGGTCATAACAGCGGTCGTAGTAATCGAGCGTGGCCCGGCAGGCGCTGGTCCAGTCTTCCCTGGCAATCGCTTCAAGAGCTTCCTTGGTGCGCTGTGGCCCCAGGCGTCGACTGATCCGTTCGGTTGCCTCAGCCAGAGCGGCTCCCCCCTGATGGCCGTACACCTGCACCAATTGGTTCACCCGTTCTGTCAGGTCGCGCTGAATCTCCAGCACAGGGGCCTGTTGCATCTGATCGAACAGGGGCTTGGGAATGCGGCAGCGACCCACCTGGATGCTTTCAGCTTCCAACCAGATCGCCATGGCTCCACGGCGTTGGTATTGATCCAGAATCTCAGCCAATTGGTTCTCGTAGTGCTCGGTGCTGGGTTGATCCGGCAGGCCCAAGCCGCCGAAACTGCTGCCGCGGTGGTTTGCCAGCCCTTCCAGATCAACCACGGCTGCACCGCGCGCCGCCATGGCCAACAGTAGATCGGTTTTCCCTGTTCCCGTGCGTCCGCCCATCACGCGAAGGGGCCAGGTCTGTTCAAATCGGCTCTGAGCCCAGCGCCGGTAGCTCTTGTATCCCCCCTGAAGGAGCCTAGGCTCAAAATCGATCTGCTGGGCAAGCCAAGCCACGCTGGCCGAGCGCATTCCGCCCCGCCAGCAATAGATCCGTGGATCCCCCTGCTGACGCAGGCTCTCCAATTGGCGGGCCAGGCTGCTGAGCTTGGGGCCAGTGAATCCAAGCCCCAGGTGAATCGCTGGCGTGCGCCCCTGCTGCTTGTAGGCGGTGCCGACTGCGGCGCGTTCCTCATCGTCGAAAAGATGCACGTTGATGGCCCCAGGCCAGTGGCCTTTCGCAAATTCGCCGGGGCTGCGCACGTCCACCAAAGGTCCCTCCAGCTCGCGCAGCTGCAGGATTTCGATTGAACATGTCTCGCCCATGCCTGACATAGTGGGCCAACACAGAGCCAGTTGGGGCCGGTTGCGACTCATGCTCTCCGGTTCCACACCCGCCACCAAACTCAGCGTTGACCAGCTGCTTGATCGTTTCGCGAAGGGAACACCTCGCCAGCGACGTCCGCTGATCAAGCAGATCGAAACCCGTGCCGAGGAGCTGGCTGCGATTGGACCAGACCTGCTGTCTGGTTTCGACCCCTCCGGTGATGACTGGGCTGCAGGTTGGATTTTGCAGGTGTTGCAGCGCGATCAGCCCGATTCTGTTACCGTTTTGGTCCCGTCGTCAGATCGAGGCTGGTTGACCACTGATTCCAGGGTTGGCCTGGATTACGGGCTACTGCAGCAAGAGCTGCTCTATCAGAACTTTGAGGAGGCGGATCGCCTCACCAGTCAGTGCCTACGCGAATTGGCCGGTGATGCCGCCGTTAAACGGGGCTACGTCTACTTCACAGAAGTCGCGCTGATGTCCGGCGTTGATCTGGTCAGTCTTGATCGGCTCTGGACGGTGTATTCCCAAGGGCGCTTTGGCTTTACAGCCCAGTCCCAGTTGTTGTCAGCCCTCGATGGGCGTTACGAACGCCTTTGGCCCCGGATCGGCTGGAAATGCGAGGGCGTCTGGACGCGTTATCCCGGTGCCTTCACCTGGTCGATCGAGGCTCCAGAGGGGCACATGCCGTTGATCAATCAGCTCCGTGGCGTTCGCCTCATGGATTCCCTGTTGAATCACCCGGCACTTTTGGCCCGTAGATCCTGACGGGACTTCCCATCAACGGTAAGTTCGAAAGACCGACGTCAACGGGCCCCACTGTGCCGTCCAAGAGGTTTCGCTGGGCTGAGTTCACCTCGCCGTCGACCCTCCAGCTGGCCCCTTTGCTGGAGCTGCTGACCGAGCCAGTCGGTTGTGTTCTCACCAGTCAGCGGATTGAGCTGGGATTGCATGAAGCCCTGGTCAATGCCGTTCGCCATGGCAATGCGGAGAGCCCCGCCAAGAAGCTCCGCGTTCGCCGCATTCTCACGCCCAATTGGATGGTCTGGCAGGTTCAGGATGAGGGTTGCGGCCTTCCTCAACAGTCACGCACAGCAACCCTGCCGACGGCCCTCGATGCCGCCAGCGGCCGTGGACTGTTCCTAATCCATCAATGTTTTGACGATGTGCGCTGGAGCCGGCGCGGGAATCGCCTGCAGTTGGCCTACCGCCGGCCCGTCAGTGACGCGGACAGCCTGGATCCTTCAACTCTCCTTTGAACCACGCCAGCGCCTGTTGGGTCAGGTTCTCCACGTCGGCGCTGTTTCCTTGGCGGAGCAGTTGCACCATCGCTGCCGCCAGCAACTCGGCTCCACGCCGCTCTCGGTTGCTCTTCAGCTGATGCCAGTCGCGATCGCCGATGCGGAGCAACTGATGTAGCTCTTCCGCCTTGGCTGTTGCGGAGTCGGGCCATGAGGCGTCGGTTGAAGTCATCCCTGAATCAGCAGATCCATCTAGTTTCGTGTGATGTGGGTCCAACGGCGTGGAGCAGCGCAAAGGCAAACGACCCGGTCATGATCTGCGTTGGTTGCACCACACCTCACGCCTTCTGTTGCAAGGGCAATGTCAGGCCCATGCCCGGTCGGGTGTTGCGGCGCGGCGATGGGTGCAGCGGCGAAAACTTGCTGCCAACCTGATCAGCACGCCGCCCGTTGGATGGCCCCTTTCACCAGCGTCTGGGGAGCGTTTCTGGAGGACATTGCGCTTCGGTGGAGCAGGATTTGCTTTGGCCTGGCTGCTTGCGCAGCTTTGAACGCATCAGGAGATCAGACCACCCGTTGACGATGGGCTTGGCCAACCACCACCAGCGAATTGGATGCCGGTGCATCCTCCTTCGTGGGTGAAACCCCCGTGGGCAGCGCCATGTCCTGACCACGAAGCCAGGCATTGTGCAGCGCTCGCCTGCGTCGATCTTCAGACAACATCAAACGATCGGCGGCTGCCTGAGGACTTTCCCCCGGCATCACGGCCGTGCGCAGGCAGATACCGAACCCGTGGGCTTCCACCTGCACATGGCCTTCCATCAGCACCACCTGAAACATCCAGCCCTGAAGCCAACGCAGCCGGAAGGGATTGTTCATGAAATTCCCTTCGGAATAGGGGCACACCCTATGGCTCGCAGCCGTTCGTGCAAAGGACGCTGTCAGGGAATCCCCTCAGCTGGCCTCTGCGATGGGTTTGCGTGCCGACCAGACCCGCGTCATGAAGTGGGTTTCGGCGGTGATGCCTTCGAACCCTGCAGCCGAGAGGCGGGCGTCGATGTCGTCGCCGATGTAGTCGCGGTAGTAGGGCTCATGGAAGACCCGCCGGAAGTTCTCCATCACGGAGGCGAACTTGGCTGAATCGGCCATCTGCACAGAGTCGGCCAGCACAAACACACCACCGGGTTCGAGCACGCGCCAGGCCTCGTTCAGCACGTTCTGGCGAGCTTCCGCCGGCAGTTCGTGCAGCAGGAACACACTGGTGACGGCCTGAACTGATCCATCGGCCAAGGGCAGCGATTCCCCATTGGCACGGATCAGCTGAACCAGCGATGCATCGCCATCGTTCAGCCAGCGGTTGGCTTGACGCAGGTACGACTCGGAGAGATCGGTTCCGATGAGTTGCGCGTGGGGCATGGCAGCGCGGATCTGCTGCAGGGTCCGACCGGTGCCGGTGGCCACATCGAGAATCTTCAGAGCGCCGGGAGCACGGTTTGCGAAGTGCTTCAAGCCACGTTTCAGCGGAGCCAAGACCCGCCGTCGCATGGCATCTGCAGTGCCATTGAAGAGAATTTCCACCTGCAGGTCGTAGAGACCGGCCGAGTGATCACTCAGATACCCGTCGGTTTGATGGTGAAAATTCTGGAGGTAGTACTCGGGATAAAGCGCTTTGTCGGTCTCCTTGGGCAGATCGCGCACCTTACGCTCGCGACGTCGATCCCAGGTGGAGGGAAGATCCATCCAAACCTGCGGGTAGCGGCTGACCCAGTCGAGCCACGGTGCATCAAACAACAGTTGCTCGGGGTAGATCCCCTGTTCGGCGTCCTGCCAGTCCTGTTCCTGGAGCTTGTTCATGTCCAGCCGGAGCTTTCCAAGAACCTCGGCCGATACGGGCTCCGTTTTCGGAACAGCATCGGGCGCCACAAGTTCCATCAGCTTGGTGCTCAGCTCTTTGTGGGCCAGGCCCGCGATGCTTTTGCCTTGCTGAAGCGTTTGGTACGCAAGCTTGCTCAGGGGCGTTGACGCCATCGCGGATCCAGACAACATCTTCATTCCAGCGAATGTGACGCGCAATCGCGGGCCAACCAGTCCACAAAAAACCCGCCTCCAGGGAGACGGGTCGAGGGATGTACGGGCGCTGATCAGGCGTCGTAGTACATGGTGAATTCATGGGGGTGAGGCCGCTGGCGCAGCTGCTGAACCTCCTCGTACTTCAGGTCGATCCAGTTGTCGATGAAATCGTCGCTGAACACGCCGCCAGCAGTGAGGAAGCCGCGATCGGCATTGAGTGCTTCCAAGGCGCCATTAAGGGACGCAGGAACCGTGGCGATCTTCAAGAGCTCTTCAGCTGGAAGTTCGAACAGATCGCGATCTTCGCCGTCGCCGGGATCAATCTGGTTCTTAATGCCATCAAGACCAGCCATCATCATGGCGCTGAAGGCCAGATAAGGGTTGGCCAGAGCATCACCCGAACGGAATTCGAGGCGCTTGGCCTTCGGGCTCGGGCCGGTCAGAGGGATCCGCACGGCTGCAGATCGGTTGCCCTCGGAGTAAACGAGGTTCACCGGTGCTTCGAAACCGGGCACCAGACGCTTGTAGCTGTTCGTGGTGGGGTTGGTGAAGGCCAGGAAGGCAGGGGCGTGCTTCAGGATGCCGCCGATGTACCAGCGGGCCGTCTGCGAGAGGTTTGCGTAAGTGCCTTCGCCGAAGAACAGGGGTTGACCGCCCTTCCAGAGGCTCTGGTGCACGTGCATGCCGGAACCATTGTCGTTGAAGACCGGCTTGGGCATGAAGGTGGCCGTTTTGCCGTACTTCTTGGCCACGTTGCGCACGATGTACTTGTACGTCATGACGTTGTCGGCGGCCTGGATCAGCTCAGCAAATTTCATGCCGAGCTCATGCTGACCTGCAGCGGCCACCTCGTGGTGGTGCTTCTCGGTGGGGATCCCCAGCTGACCCATCAGCAGGAGCATCTCGGAGCGGATGTCCTGAGCGGTGTCGTTGGGAGCGACAGGGAAGTAACCCTCCTTCTCCTGGATCTTGTAAGCGAGGTTGCCGCCTTCCTCGATGCGTCCAGTGTTCCAGCCGGCTTCGATCGTGTCGACGCTGTAGAAGGAACCACCTTCGGCCGAGTTGTAGCGAACGTCGTCGAAGAGGAAGAACTCAGGCTCAGGCCCGAAGAAGACCATATCGGCCAGACCGGTGCTGGCCAGGTGATTGAGTGCCCGCTGGGCTAGGGCGCGGGGGCAACGCTCGTAGGGCTGGCCGGTGCGTGGCTCCTGAATCGAGCAGATCATGCTCAGGGTTTTGTGCCGGTAGAAGGGATCCACCCAGGCGGTGTTGGCGTCCGGCACCATGGCCATGTCAGAGGCCTGGATGCCTTTCCAGCCGCGGATGGATGAGCCATCAAAAGCCAGTCCCTCAGTGAAGGACTCCTCCTCCATCAGATCGGTGCAGACCGTCAGGTGCTGCCATTTGCCGTGCAGATCGGTGAATTTGAGGTCGATCAGTTCGATGCCTTCATCCTTGATCTGGCGCAGGACGTCCTGGGGGGATTTCGACATAAGAAAGGACTGCTCGACTGAATTGTGCAGTGATGTGACCGTAAACAGCCACAAGACACCATTTTGTATCAAGGGGTACGTTTCAGCAGCTGGAAGGCGACTGCGTAACCGTTTCTGTCAACTTGGCTGAAATGCAGGCACGCCAAAGGATCTGCCCGCCTCAACGGTGTTAGCTTCCGCTGGGTTCCTCTGGAGATTCAGGGACATGCGCGATGCAATCACCGGTCTGATCGGTCGCTACGACCAGCTGGGTCGTTATTTTGACCGTCCGGCGATCGACAGCATCAATGCGTATTTGGATGAATCCACGCTCCGGATTCAGGCCGTTGAGTTGATCAATGGTTCCTCGGCCGAGATTGTGCGTGAGGCCAGCCAGCGCCTGTTCCGGGATGAGCCCGACTTGCTGCTGCCCGGCGGCAACGCCTACACCACGCGCCGGCTCGCCGCCTGCCTGCGGGACATGGATTATTTCCTCCGTTACGTCAGCTACGCCCTGGTGGCTGGTGACTCCACAATCCTCAATGAGCGTGTGCTGAACGGACTTGACGACACTTACAAGAGTCTCGGCGTTCCCACCGGCCCAACAGTCCGCAGCATCGTTTTGTTGGGGGAAGTTGTTTCCGAGATGCTTCTGGCCAACGGTGCTGTATCCGATCAGCTCGGCACCGTCCTTCAGCCGTTTGATCACCTGGCCAAAGGTCTTGGGGAAATCAATGTTCGCCAGCGCTGAGCCCACAGGGTCAACGCAAGATTTGAACAGATTGCAATCGAGCTTCCTTCACTCCCTCCAAGGGGCGTGACTGCGTAGGCTCGACACTTCGAACCAACGATCAGGGTTTTGGCGACGACGAACTCACTCCTTCCTGTTGACGATCGTCACCGCAAATCCTTTGCACCGATCGGCACACCCGACCGCCTCCTGCTTGGACCGGGTCCCTCAAATGCCCATCCAACGGTTCTGGAGGCTCTGTCGAGAACCCCGATTGGTCACCTTGATCCTCTTTACGTGGAGCTGATGGGTGAGGTGCAGGAACTGCTGCGTTACGCCTGGCAGACCGATAATCGCCTCACGCTTCCGATGAGCGGCACCGGTAGTGCTGCCATGGAGGCAACCCTGGCCAACACCGTCGAGCCTGGAGACACCGTTCTGGTGGCGGTGAAGGGATACTTCGGCCTGCGACTGGCCGACATGGCCGGCCGCTATCGCGCTGAGGTCAAAACCATTGAGAAGCCCTGGGGCGAGTGGTTTTCCCTCGATGAGCTGGAAGCTGCCCTGATTGAGCACAGGCCAGCCATCCTAGCGATGGTTCATGCCGAAACTTCTACGGGTGTCTGTCAACCCATGGAGGGCATTGGCGATCTCTGCCGGAAGCATGATTGCCTTCTGTTGCTCGATACCGTCACCTCTCTGGGGGGTGTGCCGCTTTACATCGATGAGTGGAAGGTTGATCTCGCCTACAGCTGCAGCCAGAAGGGCCTAAGCTGCCCTCCCGGACTCGGACCCTTCACCATGGGTCCCCGTGCCGAGGCCAAGATGACAGCCCGTCAGGGCAAAGTTCCCAACTGGTATTTGGATGTCTCCCTGCTGAATCAGTACTGGGGAAGCGACCGCGTTTATCACCACACCGCGCCGGTCAACATGAACTTCGGCATGCGTGAGGCACTGCGTCTACTGGCTGAAGAAGGTCTCGACCAAGCCTGGACCCGCCATCGCAGCAATGCGGAGATGCTCTGGAACGGGCTGGAAAGTCTCGGCCTTTCGATGCATGTGCCGGCTGAGCGCCGACTGCCCACCCTCACCACAGTGCGCATCCCTGAAGGTGTGGATGGAAAGGCCTTCAGTCAGCACCTGCTCAACAACCACGGCATTGAAGTTGGTGGTGGACTCGG